>DATCZX010000381.1:0-3815 GCA_036525695.1 Gammaproteobacteria bacterium
GGTCGCAGCGTCGGTTGCACGCAGCCGTCGAGCAGCAGCACGCGGCGCGTCGGCCGGGTCGCCGGCGCCGGGTAGTGCGTCAGCGCGGGCCGTTCCGGTACCGCGGCGCGCAGCTTGCCCGGCAGCAGCGGGCGCACGGCACGGCCGAGCGCGGCGAGCAGCGCGAAACGCCCGGCCTCCGGCAGCACCAGGCGCAGCCCCCGGCGCAGCAACCGCTGGCCGGGCGGGCGCGGCGCCTGCCGCTCGATCAGCTCGCGGCCGACGTCGAGCAGGTGGCCGTAGGTGACGCCGGAGGGGCAGGTGGTCTCGCACGAGCGGCAGGTCAGGCAGCGGTCGAGGTGCAGGCGGGTGCGCTCGCTGCCGGTCTGGCCCTCGAGCAGCTGCTTGATCAGGTAGATGCGCCCGCGCGGGCTGTCCAGCTCGCTGCCGAGCAGCTGGTAGGTGGGGCAGGTGGCGAGGCAGAAACCGCAGTGCACGCAGGCGCGCAGGATGCGCTCGGCGGCCTGGCCGGCGCGGTCGGCGCGAAACGCCTCGGTGAGCTGGGTCTGCACCTCGGGTGTCGCGCTAGAGGCCGGCGTAGAGCCGGCCGGGGTTGAGGATGCGCTGCGGGTCGAGCGCCAGCTTCAGCCGCCGGTGCAGCTCCAGCAGCGGCGGCGGCAGCGGCTGGAACGGGCCGTCGGCACTGCTGCCGTCGTGGCAGGTGGCATGGCCGCCGGCGGCCGCTGCGGCGGCACGCACCGCCTCCGCGGAGGCCGGGGTGCGGACGAAGCGCTGCGCCCCGCCCCAGTCCAGCAGCCAGCTGCCGGGCAGCTCGGGCTGCGCCGCGGCGGAGGGCAGTGCCAGGCGCCACAGCGCGCCGTCGCCGGCGCCGAACAGCGGCAGGCGGCGCTCGCGCAGGTCGTGCCACCAGCCGCCGGCCTCCGTCAGCACCTCGCCGCCCAGGCTGGCAACCGCCGCCTCGACCCCGGCCGCGGTGCCCGACAGGCGCACGCGCAGGCGCTCGCCATCGTGCGCGGCCGCCGACAGCGGCAGCGGCTGGCGGCCCCACGCGGTCAACCGCTCGAGGGCCGCCTGCGCATCGAGATCGAACGCCAGCGTGGTCTCCTGCTGCGGCACCGGGAGCACGCGCAGCGAGACCTCGAGCAGCACGCCGAGGGTGCCCTGGGCGCCGGTCAGCAGGCGCGACAGGTCGTAGCCGGCGACGTTCTTGATCACCTCGCCGCCGAAGCGCAGCAGTTGGCCGCGGCCGTTGATCACGCGCACGCCGAGCACGAAGTCCCGCAGCGCACCGGCCCACGGCCGGCGCGGCCCCGACAGGCCGCAGGCGACGGTGCCGCCGAGCGTGGCCCCGGCGCCGAGGTGCGGCGGCTCGCAGCCGAGCATCTGGCCGCGCTCGGCCAGCGCCGCCTCGATCACGGCCAGCGGGGTGCCGGCGCGCGCGGTCAGCACCAGCTCGGTGGGCTCGTAGCTGACGATCCCGGTGTGCCCGGAGAGCTCCAGCGGCTCGCCGTCGACCGCGCGCCCGAGGCCGGCCTTGGTGTCGCCGCCGACCGGGCGCAGCGGGCGCCGCGCCGCCGCCGCCGCGGCCACGGCGGCGGTCAGTTCCTGGCTCAGGTCGCGCTCGGCCATCAGAAGCGCTCGATCTCGGGGAACGGCAGCTGCCCGGCGTGCACGTGCATGCCGCCGAGCTCGGAACAGCGCGCCAGCGTCGGGATCGCCTTGCCGGGGTTCAGCAGCCCGCGCGGGTCGAGGGCCGCCTTGACCGCGTGGAACTGGGCGATCTCCTCGGGGCTGAACTGCACGCACATCTGGTCGATCTTCTCGACCCCGACGCCGTGCTCGCCGGTGATCGTGCCGCCGACCTCGACGCACAGCTCGAGGATCTTGCCGCCGAGTTCCTCGGTCCGTTCGAGCTCGCCCGGGTTGTTGGCGTCGTAGAGGATCAGCGGGTGCAGGTTGCCGTCGCCGGCGTGGAACACGTTGGCCACCGGCAGGCCGTACTCGGCCGACAGCGCGGTGATCCCCTCGAGCACCCTGGTCAGGTGGCGGCGCGGGATGGTGCCGTCCATGCAGTAGTAGTCCGGCGACAGCCGCCCGACCGCGGGGAAGGCGTTCTTGCGCCCGGACCAGAACGCGGCGCGCTCGGCCTCGTCGCGCGCCACGCGCACCTCGCGCGCCCGGCAGGCCTGCATGATCTCGCGCACCTGGTCGATCTGCGCGTCGACCTCCGCGACGGTGCCGTCGAGCTCGCACAGCAGGATCGCCTGCGCGTCGACCGGGTAGCCGGCGTGGACGAAATCCTCGGCGGCCTTGATCGCCGGGCCGTCCATCATCTCCAGCCCGCCGGGGATGATCCCGGCGGCGATGATCCGGCTGACCGCGTCGCCGGCGTCGCTGACGCTGTCGAAGGCGCCCAGCACCACCTTCGCGCAGGCCGGCAGCGGCAGCAGCTTGACGGTGATCTCGGTGACCACGCCGAGCATCCCCTCGGAGCCGATCAGCAGCGCCAGCAGGTCGTAGCCCGGCGCGTCGGGGCCGTCGGTGCCGAAGGTCAGGCGCTCGCCGTCGACGGTCAGCAGCTCGACCTGGACGATGTTGTGCACCGTCAGGCCGTATTTCAGGCAGTGCACGCCGCCGGCGTTCTCGGCCACGTTGCCGCCGATCGAGCAGGTGATCTGCGACGACGGGTCGGGGGCGTAGTAGAGGCCGTAGCCCTTGGCCATCTCGCTGATCGCCAGGTTGCGCACCCCCGGCTGCACCCGCGCGGTGCGGTTGGCCGGGTCGATGGCGAGGATCCGGTTCAGCCGGGCCAGGCTCAGCACCACGCCGTCGCGGTGCGGCAGCGCGCCGCCGGAGAGGCTGGTGCCGGCGCCGCGTGCGACCACCGGCGCGCCGAACTCGCGGCACGCGGCGAGCACCGCGGCGACCTCGTCGGCATCGCGCGGCAGCGCCACCGCCAGCGGCAGCTGGCGGTAGGCGGAGAGCCCGTCGCACTCGTACGGGCGCAGGTCCTCGGCGTGGTCGAGCACCGCCTCGGCCGGCAGCACGCGGCGCAGCGCGGCCACCAGGCCGGCGCGGTCGACGTCGAATCGCTCGGCTGTGCTCCTGCTCATCACGGCTCCGGTGGTGCGGACGCCCCGCGGCGGGGCGCCGGAGTGGCAAGGGTAAGCCATGTGCCGGCAGCTGACCATGCACCGGGTCAAGCGCGGGGGTTCGCCGCTGCGGCTGCTGCAAGCTGCTGCTATCCTGCGCTTCCACCCAGCGAGCAGCGCGCCATGTCGAGCAACGTCATCTGGCACCACGCCACCGTCACCCGCCAGCGGCGCGAGGCGTTGCACGGCCACCGCAGCGTGATCGTCTGGTTCACCGGGCTCTCCGGTGCCGGCAAGTCGACGCTGGCGCACGCGGTCGAGGAGGAGCTGCACCGGCGCGGCTGTTCGACCTTCGTCTTCGACGGCGACAACGTGCGTCACGGGCTCTGCGGCGACCTCGGTTTCAGCGCGCCGGACCGTGCCGAGAACATCCGCCGGGTCGGCGAGATGGCCAAGCTGTTCGTCGAGGCCGGGGTGGTCGCGCTGACCGCGTTCATCTCGCCGCTGCGCGCCGACCGCGAGCGGGTGCGCCAGCTCGCCGCGCACGGCGACTTCCTCGAGGACTACGTGCGCTGCCCGGTGGAGGTGTGCGTGTCGCGCGACGTCACGGGGTTGTACGCGCGGGCCCGCGCCGGCGAGATCCCGAACTTCACCGGCATCTCGGCGCCGTACGAGGCCCCGCTCAACCCCGAGCTCACGGTGGACACCGACCGCCTCGACCTC
>DATCZX010000382.1:0-3200 GCA_036525695.1 Gammaproteobacteria bacterium
GATCGAGTTGCTGTTTGCGCATGCGGTCACCGTTTGCCGGGTTGCCTGGGTTGACGGCATTATGCAGCGACCGGCTGGGTGGCCGGCAGCCTCGGTCCCGGCGCATGCCCGCTACCGTCCTGCTCGACCTGTTCGCGATCGGCTGGTTCCTGTGCGGCTGGCTCGGCTACGCCTGGTTCGCCGACCGCCGTGCTGCCGACGGGCTGACGCTGATGAACGCCATGCACGGCTACCGCGTGATGTGGATGCGCCGGCTGCTGCAGCGCGAGGTACGGGTCGTCGATGCGACCATCGCCGGGAATCTCAACCGCGCCGTGATCTTCCTCGCCTCCACCACGATCCTGATCCTGGCCGGCCTGATCGCGGTGCTCGGTTCGGTCGAGCGCGCGATCGAGGTGGTCGGCGCGCTGCGCTTCGCCGTCGCCAGCACGCCGGAGATCTGGGAGCTGAAGCTGTTCTCGCTGATCCTGCTGTTCGTCTACGCCTTCTTCAAGTTCACCTGGGCGGTGCGTCACTTCAACTACCTGTCGGTGTTGATCGGTGCGGCGCCGGAAGCGGACAGCCAGGTGACCTGGAGCGCCGACTACGCCGCCCGCGCGGCGCGGGTCAGCTCGCATGCGGCCAACACCTTCAACCGCGGGTTGCGCGCCTACTACTTCGGCCTGGCGATGCTGGCGTGGTTCCTGCACCCGCTGCTGTTCATCCTCGCCACGGCGCTGGTGATCGGCGTACTCTACCGGCGCGAGTTCCACTCGCGGATGCTGCGCGAACTGGGCAACCCGGCGGAGTTCGTCGAATGAAAGTCAAGCATCGGCGCGCCGTCGCGCCGCGGTCGAGCTGAGCAGGTGCACGGCACGCCAGCAGCCACGCCCGCCGGGCTGGGCCCGTCGGTGCCGCGACGCGGCAACCGCTTCTCGCGCGCGTTCTTCACCGCCCTGCTGAGGCTGGCGGGCTGGCGCTTCGTCGAGCCGTTCCCGGACCAGGCGCAGGCGGTGATCGTCGCGGCGCCGCATACCTCGAACTGGGATTTCGTGGTCGGCATGTCCGCGGTCTTCGCGCTCGGCGTGCGCGTCCACTGGATGGGCAAGCACACGCTGTTCCGCTGGCCGGCCGGGCCGCTGATGCGCTGGCTCGGCGGGATCCCGATCGACCGGACGGCAGCGCACGGGGTGGTCGAGCAGACCGTCGCGCTGTTCGCCGCGCGCCCGCAATTGCTGCTGGTGGTCACGCCCGAGGGGACGCGCAAGAAAGTGGCGCGCTGGAAGAGCGGCTTCTGGCACATCGCGCACGGCGCCGGCGTGCCGATCCTGCTCGGCGCGATCGACTACCGGAAGAAACAGCTGCAGGTGGGCTCGCTGCTGCAGCCGGGATCCGACCTCGAGGCCGACATGCGCCGGATCCAGGCCCACTATGCCGGCATCACCCCGCGCCATCGCGACCGGTTCTGATACCCTGAGCGCGTCTTTTGTCGGTCCGGTCGCTGTGGTTTACTAGGCCCAGAGGTGGCCTCGCCACACGCCTACCGGCCCTGGAGCAGAACGCGGGATATACGTGGCGCACATGCTGAAACTTGCCGCCGTGCTCGGCGCCTTCTGGTTGCTGCTGTCGGGGCACTACACCCCGCTGCTGCTGTTCTTCGGCATCCTCTCGGTACTCCTCTGCGTCGGCCTCGCGCAGCGCATGGACGTGACCGATCACGAGGCCCTGCCGCTGCACCTGACGCCGCGCGGGCTCACCTACTGGCCCTGGCTGGCGCTGGAGATCATCAAGTCGAACATCGACGTGGTGCGCCGCGTGCTCGACCCGCGGCTGCCGATCGAGCGCTGCGTGGTGCGCGTGCCGACGGGCAAGCTCAGCGCGCTGGGCAAGGCGATCTACGCCAACTCGGTGACGTTGACCCCGGGCACCGTGACACTCGACATCGACGGCGATGAGCTGGTGGTGCACGCGTTGAGCCGGGAGGCCGCCAGCGCGATTGCCAAGGGCGAGATGGGCCGGCGCGCCGCGGCGATGGTCGGGGACTGAGCGGTGTTCACGCTGGCCCTCGCCGCGATCGTGCTGACCATGGCCCTGGCCCTGCTGCGCGGCCTGCGCGGTCCCTCGCTGTTCGACCGCATCCTCGGGGTCAACATGTTCGGCACCAACACCGTGCTCGGCATCGCGGTGCTCGGCTTCGTCACCGACCGCCCCGAGTTCCTCGACATCGCGCTGGTCTACGCGCTGATCAGCTTCATCGGCACCATCGCCACGCTCAAGTACTTCGAGTACGGCGACCTCGGCCGCAGCGACCACAGCTGATGGAGCTGCTGGTCGACCTCGTCGCAGCGGCGTGCCTGGCGGCGGGCGGTTTCTTCTGCCTCGCCGGCGGCATCGGCGTGCTGCGGCTGCCGGATTTCTTCTCGCGCCTGCACGCGGCAGGGATCATCGACACGCTCGGCGCAGGGCTGATCATCCTCGGCCTGCTGCTGCAGACGACCTCGTTCGGGGTCGGGGTGCGCCTGGTGCTGCTGCTGCTGTTCCTGCAGCTGACGGTGCCGACCGCGACCCACGCGCTGGCAAAGTCGGCGCTGCACGGCGGCTACCGGCCGCCGGTCGACTCCCCGGGAGACGGCTCATCGAGCTCCTGATCAACTACGTGCTGCTGCTGTTCCTGGTGGTCATCGCGATCGCCGTGGCACGCCTGCGCAACCTGTTCGCGGTGGTGATGCTGACCGGCATCTACTCGCTGCACGCGGCCCTGCTGTTCGTGGCGCTCGACGCCGTCGACGTCGCCTTCACCGAGGCGGCGGTCGGCGCCGGGATCTCGACCGTGCTGATGCTGGCGACGCTGGCCCTGGTCGGGCGCGAGGAGCGCGAACCGCGCGGTCGCGGCTGGTTGCCGCTCGCCGTGGTGCTGGTGACCGGCGCGGCACTGATCTACGGCACCGTCGACATGCCGCACTTCGCCGATCCCGAGGCGCCGATCCACCGGCACGTCGCGCCGCGCTACATCAAGGAGTCGCCGCGCGAGGTGGGCATCCCGAACATGGTCACCTCGGTGCTCGCCAGCTACCGCGGCTACGACACGCTCGGCGAGACGGTGGTGATCTTCACCGCCGGCATCGGCGTGATCCTGCTGCTCGGGCGCCGGCGTGACGACGACCCGGAAGACGAGCGATGAAGCACCACCTGGTCCTGCACGTCGTCGCCAAGCTGGTGAT
>DATCZX010000383.1:0-3119 GCA_036525695.1 Gammaproteobacteria bacterium
TGGGTGGTGAACGGCAGCGTTCCCTGGCTGTCCTCGGCGCGCAGCGGCTGCCTGCGCCAGGTCCCGGCCAGCAGCGCGGCGAGCAGCGAGACCGCCAGCAAGCCGCCGAAATGGATCCAGCCCAGCTCCTCGACCCCGGTCACCAGGCGCAGCAGCGTGGTGCCGGCCACCGACCACTGGTGCACCTGGCCCAGGTTCTGG
This sequence comes from Gammaproteobacteria bacterium, assembly GCA_036525695.1. Classification (GTDB taxonomy): domain Bacteria; phylum Pseudomonadota; class Gammaproteobacteria; order QNFN01; family QNFN01; genus DATCZX01. The sequence goes on from DATCZX010000383.1 coordinate 202, forward strand.
CGCACCACCTGCAGCACGTCGGGGGTGCGCACCAGCAGGGCGCTGGCGGCCAGCTGCTGCTCGCGCCGGGACAGCTCGGAGGACAGCTCCGTGCTGTTCAGCTCGAGCAGCCGGCAGGTGGCCTCGCGCGACTCCAGCGCGGCGCGCTGGGCCGCCAGCTCGGCACGCAGCGTGGCCAGCCCGGGTAGCTCGGCAGCGGTCGTGTCCGGCACCGGCGGCGCCGCGGGCGGCTTGCCGGGTTCCCCCGGCGCGGCCGTCGCGCTGGCCGGCTTGCCGGTGAGATTCAGCGCCGCCGACTGGCGGGCCAGGCGCGCCAGCCCGGCGGCGGCGTCGTCGGCGCACTGGCTGGCGGTCAGGCGGATGCCATCCAGCTGCCCGACCAGCTCGACCAGTCTGGAGCGGCCGTGCGCCTCGGTTTCCTCTGCCAACTGCTTGATCGAGCGGTACTTGGCGCTCGCCGCGAGCACCAGGTCGGGGGCCTCGGGGGCGGGCACCTGGGCGCTGGCGACGAGCGGCAGCAGCAGCGCGAGCAGCCAGGCCCAGCGCGGCGGCCGGCGCCCGGTCAGGCGTGTCTGGAGGTCGGCGTCGGGCGGGTGCATGCGGCCATTCTAGGTCCTGCCGCGCCGACTGCGCGCCCCGGCCCGAGGCGCCCCTTGGATATACTCGCCCCAGACCCCCCCGAGCCGAGCCCCAGCGTGAGCCCGCCCCGCCCATCCACCGCCGACCTGCGTTGCGTCACCTTCGACCTCGACGACACGCTGTGGGAGTGCATGCCGGTGATCGAGGCGGCCGAGGCAGCGGCCTACGACTGGCTCGCCGCGCACTGCCCGCGGATCACCGCGGCGCTGGCGCCGGCGGCGATGATCGCGCAGCGCCAGGCCTACATGGCGCACTACCCCGAGCTGCACCACGACATCAGCGCGCTGCGCCGGCACTGGCTGGCCAGCCTGGTGGCGGAGTTCGGCTACGGCAACGAGCTGGTCGAACCGTGCTTCCAGGTGTTCTGGCACGCGCGCAACCAGGTCGAGCTGTACCAGGAGGCGCGCGACGCGCTCGACGCGCTGCACGGCGTCTACAAGCTCGGCTCGATCACCAACGGCAACGCCGACGTGCACTACATCGGCATCGGCCACTACTTCGACTTCGCGATCACCGCGGCCGGGGTCGGCGCGGCCAAGCCCGACCCGCGGGTCTTCCGCGCCGCGCTCGACGCCGCCGGCGTGCGCCCGGACCAGCTGGTGCACGTCGGCGACGACCCGGTGCGCGACGTCGCCGCCGCCGCCGCGCTCGGCATCCGCACGGTGTGGGTCAACCCCGCGGCCACGGCCTGGCCCGGCGGGCCGGAGCCGGACCGGGTCATCGGCCACCTCGGCGACTTGTGGGGGCTGCTCGAGGCGTGGCGCCACGGCGGCCCGGCAGGCGCCGATGGACGCTGAGCAGCGCTACCTCGGTGCGCTGCTCGGCCTGGCCGCCGGCGACGCCCTCGGCACCACGCTGGAGTTCCGCGCCCCGGGCAGCTTCGCGCCGCTGACCGACATGGTCGGCGGTGGGCCGTTCGACCTCGCTCCCGGCCAGTGGACCGACGACACCTCGATGGCGCTGTGCCTGGCCGAGAGCCTGGTCGAGCGCCACGGCTTCGACGCGGCCGACCAGATGCGCCGCTACCTGCGCTGGTGGCGCACCGGCTACCTGAGCTCGACCGGCCGCTGTTTCGACATCGGCAACACGGTCAGCGCGGCGCTGGCCCGCTTCGAGCAGGGCGGCGACCCCTACGCCGGCAGCAGCGACCCGCAGAGTGCCGGCAACGGCTCGCTGATGCGCCTGGCGCCGGTGCCGCTGGCCTTCGCCGCGGAGCCGGAGCAGGCGATCGAGCTGGCCGCGCGGATGTCGCGCACCACCCACGCCGCGGTCGAGGCGGTGGACGCCTGCCGCTACTTCGCCGGCCTGCTGCTCGGTGCGCTGGGCGGAACCGACAAGGCCACGCTGCTGGAACCGGGTTACGCGCCGGTGCCGGGGCTGTGGCAGCGGCAGCCGCTGGCGCCGCGGGTGGCCGCCGTCGCCGCCGGCTCGTTCCGCGAGCGTGAGCCGCCCGCGGTGCGCGGCAGCGGCTACGTGGTCGAGTCGCTGGAGGCGGCGCTGTGGGCCTTCGCCGGCAGCGGCACGTTCGCCGCCGGGGCGCTGCGCGCGGTGAACCTGGGCGACGACGCCGACACCACCGGGGCGATCTACGGCCAGCTGGCCGGGGCCTGGTACGGCGCGGAGGCGATCCCCCAGCACTGGCGCGAGCGGCTCAGCCAGCGCGCGCGGATCGAGGTGCTGGCACTCGGCCTGCACGCGCTGAGCCTCGGCAAGTGAGCCGGCTTGCCCTGCCCGGCAGGGCGGCGACAATGGGGTGGTGTGGCCCACCCGACAGGAGCAGGCAGTGAAGGTACTGATCACCGGCGGCGCCGGCTTCCTCGGTCGCCGCCTGGCGCAGGCATTGCTGGCGCGCGGCGCGCTGAGCGGTCCCGAGGGTGGCTTCGCGCCGCTCGAGCGCCTGGTGCTGCTCGACGTGGTGCCGGCCGCCGGGTTCGACGACCCGCGCGTCACCGCGGTCAGCGGCGACGTCGCCGACAGCGCGCTGCTGCGCGAGCTGGTCGATGCCGACACCGGCGTGGTCTACCACCTCGCCGCGGTGGTCAGCGGCCAGGCCGAGGCCGAGTTCGACCTCGGCATGCGCATCAACCTCGACGCGGCGCGCGGGCTGCTCGAGGCGTGCCGCGCGGCCGGGCACCGCCCGCGCGTGCTGTTCACCAGCTCGGTCGCGGTCTACGGCGGCGAGCTGCCGGAGACGGTGCAGGAGACCACCGCGCTGAACCCGCAGTCCTCCTACGGCACGCAGAAGGCGCTCGCCGAGCTGCTGCTCAGCGACTACACCC
>DATCZX010000384.1:0-4247 GCA_036525695.1 Gammaproteobacteria bacterium
GGCATCGCCCGGGCCCGGCTCGAAGCGCACCAGCAACAGGTCGCGCAACCCCTCCGGCACCCTCCGCAGCAGGAAGTCGTCACCATTCATCGCGTGGCCGGCGACGTACATCTGCGTCACCAGCGGCCGGTCGATGCCGGCGCCGTGCACCGCGAAGTGGATGTGCGGGGTGCGTCCCGGGTAGGGCACCGGGCGGATGGTGGTGAAGCGGTAGCGCCCCTCCGCGTCGGTCGCGTCCCTGCCGTAGCCCTGGAACGCGGGGTCGAGCGGGGCGCGGTTGCCGTCGCGCGGGTGGTGGTAGCGGCCGTTGGCGTCGCACTGCCAGATCTCGACCCGCGCGCCGACGATCGGCCGCCCGCTGAGGTCGACCACCTGGCCGCTGAGCTCGGTCACCTCGCCGCTGGCGGCGTCGGCACGACCGTGGACGTGGACCAGGTCGTTGTCGCTGTCGGCCGGCAGCTCGGCCGGGTAGAACGGCCCCGCCGACTGCATCGGCGTCGGTCGCAGGGGCGTCGCGGCCAGCGTCAGCGACGGCAGCATCCCGGCCACCGCGAGGGCGCTGGCCTGGCCGAGCCAGCGGCGGCGGGCGGGCGAGACGGGAGCGAAGGTGTGGTGTTTCATGCCAGCTTGGTCCGTCGCGAAGCCACGGAGTTCATTCCACCGACGGCACCAGCCCGGGCAGCGCGCGGAACTTGAGCAGCAGCTGCGCCGCCTGCTCCGGTCGCGCGGCCAGCTGCCGGGCCAGGTCGGAGTCGGCGGCGAGGAAGTCGCTGAACCCTTCCAGTTCCGCGATCTGGGCCGCCGTGAACAGCTGGAAGCCCATGCGCCAGTCGGGGAACAGGCGCTGCTCGGCCTGCCCCTCCTCCAGGACCATGCAGCGGGTGTGGCGCGGGTCTTGGCGGATGGAGCGGTAGAGCTGCTCGACCGCTCCCTGCGGGCCCTCGAGGAGTTGCAGGAAGCTCCCGTCGCAGTAGAGCAGCAGCCCGGTGATCTCGAGCGCGGCGTTCTTCGTCCGCGCCCGCTGCAGCAGCTGGTTCAGCTGCACCAGGCTCAACTCGACGGTCGCCGAACTCACGTAGATCAGACGGTAGAGCGCGGGTGAGGTCATCGGATCTCCTTGGGTCAACCGGCCTGGTAGCTTCCGTACAGGCGCGCGTAGAGCCCGTCGGCACGGATCAGCTCGTCGTGCCCGCCCTGCTCGCTGATCCGCCCGGACTCGAACACGTAGACGCGGTCGGCCTGCTTCACCGCGCTCAACCGGTGGGCGACGATCAACGTGGTGCGGCCACGCAGGAAGCCCGCCAGCGCCGCGTGCAGCCGCGCCTCGGTCTCGGCGTCGAGCGCCGAGGTGGCCTCGTCGAGGATCACCACGCGCGGGTCGGCGAGCACCAGCCGGGCGATCGCCAGGCGCTGGCGCTGGCCGCCCGACAGGCGCACGCCCTGGCGGCCGACGACGCTGTCCAGCCCCTGCGCCAGCTCGCGCACGGTGGCCTCGAGCTGGGCGATCTCCAGCGCCTGCCACAGCGCGCTGTCGGGCAGCTCGCGGCCCAGGGTCAGGTTCGCGCGCACCGTGTCGTTCAGCAGCGCCGGGTGCTGCAGCACCACGGCGACGTGCTCGCGCACCACGTCGAGGCCGATCCGCTCGACCGGCACGCCGGCGAAGCGCACCTCGCCCGACTGCGCCGGGTAGAGCCCGATCAGCACCTGCACCAGGGTCGACTTGCCGCCGCCGCTGGCGCCGACCAGCGCCACCTTCTGCCCCGGCGGGATCGCCAGCGAGAGGCCATCGAGCACCGGCGGGCCGTCGTCGCCGTAGGCGAAGCGCAGGTCGCGCACCTCGACGCCGACGGTGTCGACGCCGGCGAACGGGTTCTCCAGGTGCGGGTAGGCCGGCTCCTGGCGCAGCGCCAGCAGCCGGTTGACCCGGGCCAGCGCGGCGCGCGCGCCGTACCAGGAGTACTGGATGTTCAGGATCTCCTGCACCGGCCCCATCATGAACCAGAGGTAGCTGAACACCGCCAGCATCTGGCCGATGGTCAGGTCGGAGAACACCACCATCAGCATGCTGACCGCGCGGAACAGCTCGAAGCCGAGCAGGAACACCAGGAACGAGAAGCGGTTGGCGGCATCGCTCTTCCAGGCGAAGGCCGAGGCGTGGTCGCGCACGCCGCGCGCGCGGTCGGCGACGCGCAGCAGGTAGTGGCGCTCGCGGTTCGCCGCGCGCACCTGCTGGATCGCCTCCAGGGTCTCGGTCAGCGCCTCCTGGAACAGCTCGAAGGCGCTGTTCTCGCGCCGCTTCAGCTCCTTGACCCGCTTGCCCAGGCGCACCGTGAACCAGATCACCAGCGGGTTGACGCAGAGGATGAACAGCGCCAGCGGCCAGTGCATGTAGAGCAGCACCGCGGAGACCCCGACCAGGCTCAGCAGCGCGACCAGGAAACGGCCCACGGTGCCGCCGACGAACTGGTCGACCGAGTCGAGGTCGGTGACGAAGTGGGCGGTGACCGCGCCGCTGCCGAGGGTCTCGTACTCGGCCATCGAGATCCGCTCGAGGCGTCCCAGCAGCTGGCGGCGCAGCCGGTAGATGACGTCCTTGGCGATCACCGTGAACTCGCGCGACTGCCACACCGTCAGCCCCAGCGCAGCGATGCGCAGCAGCACCGTCAGCAGCAGCACCGCGCCGACGTAGAGCAGCGGCCCCCACCACGCCTGCGGGAACAGCGCCTGCATGGTCGTCACCAGGAAAGCGGGCTGGTCGAGCAGCACCTCGTCGACCAGCAACGGCATCAGCAGCGGGGTCGGCACGCTGAGCAGCACCGCGAAGACCGCGACGACGTGGGCGATCACCAGTTCGCGGCGGTGGCGCAGCGCGATCGCCAGCACCTGCGACCAGGTGAACGCGGCGGGCACGGCCACGGTGCCATCCGCCTCGGTGTCGACGGGCGGGTCCAGTGCCGGCTCGGCCGCGCTGGCGCCGGTCAAGGGTTCTGCCTGCTGGGCGGTTGCATCCCGGGTTCGACCCTCTCTGCAGGGCGTGGGTTCAGCCCACTCGCCACCGGCGGGATCACTGCCGGCGCAACCGGAACAGCCCCTGGAGGCCGTCGTCGCTGGTGAAGTAGAGCGTACCGTCGGCCGCCACCGCGACCCCGGCCGGGCGTGCCCAGCGCGCGCCGTCGGCGAGCTGGAAACCGGTCACCAGGTCGTCGACCTGCACCGGCACGCCGCCGGCGAAGCGCACCAGGACCAGCTTCGGCGGCCGCCGGCTGGCCGGGTCGCCGTTGGGCCCGCCGTCCGGCAGCGTCGCCCACGAGCCGTGCAGCGCGACCACCGCGTCCCCGGCAAGTCGCGGGTCGGCCGCTGCGGGCGGCACGAAGGCCATGCCGAGCGGGGCGTTGCGCGCCGGGAAGGTCGCCGCCGGCGGCCACACGTGCCCCTCCGGCCGCGGCGGCGTGCTGCCCTGGCACGGGTCGCGGCGCAGCTTGTCGCCGTCGTGGACGAACCACGGCATGCCGTGGAACGAGTTGCGCTCCAGCCGGCTGAAGTACTCCGGCGGCTGCTCGAAGCCGTGGTGGTCGGGGCCGTTGTTGGTCGCGTAGAGCACGCCGTCGGCCGGGTTCCAGTCGAAGCCGACCGGGTTGCGCAGGCCGCTGGCGAACGGCGCCCACTCGGGACGGGTGCGGCTCTCGTCGAGCACGAACACCCCGCCGCGACGGATCGGGAACGGGAACGAGTCGTCGAGGTACTCCTCGCTGCAGTTGCCGGAGATGCCCACGCTGACGTAGACGCGGCCGTCCGGGCCGACAGCGACGGTGCGGCTGCTGTGCCCGCCCCCGCTCGGCAGGCGCAGCAGCAGGCTGAAGTCGTCGCGGGCCAGCGGCGGCTGGCCGGCGCGGTAGGCGGCCCGGTAGAGCCCCTCGGTGCGCGCCACCAGCAGCTCGTCGCCGCGCACCGCGACGGCGTGCGGGTAGCCGCCCAGGTCGGCCAGCAGCTCGGGCTCGCTCGCGTCGGCCCGCAACCGGTAGAGCTTGCCGCTGCGCGAGCCGATCAGCAGCTCGCCCGCCGGGGTGAAGCGGGCCATGCGCGGGCGCTCGAGCCGGTCGCTGACCAGCTCGAGGGTGTAACCGGCCGGGACCTGCACGGTGACGTTCCGCTCGCCGACACCCAGCGCCTGCGCGACCAGCGGCAGCGGCTCGGTGCCGGCATGCGCAGGGGCACCGAAGGCCAGCGCCACGAGCAGCGAACTGCGG
>DATCZX010000385.1:0-10269 GCA_036525695.1 Gammaproteobacteria bacterium
ATCGGCCATTTTTCATCCCCTGGGGGGCGGGCTCTGGGGCCCGCTCGATGATCATTGCGCCCGTTGGCGCACAGTCATTATAGGGACCGCTCCCTGCAGCAGCTAGCGCGCACGCTGGGATGCCGGCGCGAACGCGTAGAACATCACCGGGATCACCACCAGCGTCAGCAGCGTGGCGATGGCGACGCCGAACAGCAGCGAGATCGCCAGGCCGCTGAAGATCGGGTCGTCGAGGATGAACAGCCCGCCGAGCATCGCCGCCAGCGCGGTCAGCACGATCGGCTTGGCGCGCACCGCGCCGGAGCGGATCACCGCCTCGGCGAACGGCATCCCGGCGGCATGCTCCTGGTTGACGAAGTCGACCAGCAGGATCGAGTTGCGCACGATGATCCCGGCCAGCACGATCATCCCGATCATCGAGGTGGCGGTGAACTGCGCGCCGAGCAGCGCGTGCCCGGGCAGCACGCCGATGATGGTCAGCGGGATCGGCGCCATGATGATCAGCGGCACCAGGTAGGAGCGGAACTGCGCGACCACCAGCAGGTAGATCAGCAGCAGCCCGACCGAGTAGGCGATGCCCATGTCGCGGAAGGTGTCGTAGGTCACCTGCCACTCGCCGTCCCACTTCACCGCGTAGGCGTACGGGTTGGCCGGCGGGGCGACCAGGTGCTGCGCCAGCGGCTGCCCGTCGAGCCCCTGCTCGGCGATCTCGGCGTACAGCTCGAACATGCCGTAGAGCGGGCTGTCGGTGGCCCCGGCGACGTCGGCGGTGACGTAGACCACCGGCAGCAGGTCCTTGTGCTGGATCGACGGCGGCAGCGTCGCCGGCTCGGCGACCACCAGCTCGGAGAGCGGCACCAGCCCGCCGCTGCCACGCACCCGCAGGTCGAGCACGCGCGCCAGGCGCGCCTGGTCGGCGACCGGCAGCTCGACGCGGATCGGCACCGCGTAGCGCGCGGTCTCCTCGTGCAGGTAGCCGAGGTCGGCGCCGCGCAGCGCGGCGCTGACCGCGTCGACCACCGCCTGCTGCGCCACCCCGGCGCGCGCCGCCTTGGCCCGGTCGATGCGCAGCCGCCACTCGGCGGCCGGCGCCTCGACGCTGTCGTCGGCGTCGACCACCCCCTCGGCCTGCTCGAAGCGCGCGCGCAGCGCCGCCGCGACGCGCACCTGGCCGGCGTGGTCCGGGCCGTAGACCTCGGCCACCAGCGGGGCCAGCACCGGCGGCCCCGGCGGCACCTCGACCACCTTGACCCGGCCGCCGTGGGCCGCGGCCAGCGCGGTCAGCGCCGGGCGCACCGCCAGCGCGATGGCGTGGCTCTGCCGCTCGCGCGCGGCCTTGTCGACCAGGTTGACCTGGATGTCGCCGACATGGTCGCCGCGGCGCAGGTAGTACTGGCGCACCAGGCCGTTGAAGTTGATCGGCGCGGAGGTGCCGGCGTAGAGCTGCAGGCTGGTCACCTCGGGCAGCGTGGCGAGCTCCGCCGCCATCGCGTCGAGCACCGCGGCGGTACGCTCGAGCGTGCTCCCCTCGGGCATGTCCAGCACCACCTGGAACTCGGACTTGTTGTCGAACGGCAGCATCTTCAGCACCACGTGGCGGGTCGCCACCAGCGCCACCGAGCCACCGATCAGCGCCAGCACCGCGAGCAGCAGCCACCAGCGCCGGCGGCGCACCGCCGGCCCCTCGAGGAACGGCCCGATCAGGCGCCGGAACAGCGGCATCAGGCGCTCGGCGGCCCCGCCCTCGGCACCGCCGCCGTGGGCCGCGTGGCCGAGCAGCCGGTAGCAGAGCCACGGTGAGACCACGAAGGCGACCAGCAGCGACAGCAGCATGCCGATGCTGGCGTTGATCGGGATCGGGCTCATGTAGGGTCCCATCAGCCCGGTGACGAAGGCCATCGGCAGGATCGCCGCGATCACCGTGAAGGTGGCCAGGATGGTCGGCCCGCCGACCTCGTCGACCGCCCGCGGGATGATCTCGGCCAGGCTCGCGCCGGCACGCCCGAGGTGGCGGTGGACGTTCTCCACCACCACGATGGCGTCGTCGACCAGGATGCCGATCGAGAAGATCAGCGCGAACAGCGACACCCGGTTCAGCGTGAAGCCCCAGGCCCACGAGGCGAACAGCGTCACCGCCAGCGTGACCACGACCGCGACGCCGACGATCAGCGCCTCGCGCCAGCCGAGCGCCAGCAGCACCAGCACCACCACCGACAGCGTCGCGAACACCAGCTTGTGGATCAGCGTCTGCGCCTTCTCCTCGGCGGTGGCGCCGTAGTTGCGCGTCACCGTCGCCTCGATGCCGCCGGGCACGTAGATCCCGCGCAGCTGCTCGAAGCGCTCGATCACCTGCTCGGCCACCGCCACCGCGTTGGTGCCGGGTTTCTTCGCCACCGCGATGGTGACCGCCGGGAACACCCCGCGCGCATCGATCCCGGCCGCGGCGGCGGCTGGCCCGCTGTGCATGCGCACGTACTGCTCCGGGCGGTCCGGGCCGAGCGCCACCTCGGCGACGTCGCGCAGGTAGACCGGGGCCCCGGCGTGCACGCCGACGACCAGCTCGGCGACCTCCTCGGGGGTGCTCAGGAACGCCCCGGCGCGCACCCGCACGGCGCGGTCGTCGTCGACCAGCGTGCCGGCGTCGGCCGCGGCGTTGGCGCTGCCGAGCGCCTGGCGCAGGTTGCCGAGGTCGATGCCGTGGCCGGCCATCCGCTCGGGGTCGAGGCGCACGTGCACCACCCGCTCGGGGCCGCCGAGGGTGTAGATGTCGCGCGTGCCCGGCACGCGCTTGAGCTCGGTCTCGATCGCGTGGGCCACGCGCAGCAGGTCGTCACCGCCGCGCTCCGCGTCGCGGGTCCACAGCGTCAGCGCGACGATCGGCACGTCGTCGATGCCCATCGGCCGGATCAGCGGCTCGCCGACGCCGACGCCGGGGGGCATCCAGTCGCGGTTGGAGAAGATCGCGTCGTACAGGCGCAGGATCGCCTCGCTGCGCTGCTCGCCGACCTCGAACTCGACGGTCAGCACGGCGAGGTCCTGGCGCGCCAGCGAGTAGGTGTGCTTGACCCCCTCGATCTCCGACAGCACGCGCTCGGCCGGGCCGCTGACCAGGCTCTCGACCTCGCGCGCCGAGGCCCCCGGGAACGGGATGAACACGTTGGCCATGGTGACGTCGATCTGCGGCTCCTCCTCGCGCGGCGTCACCAGCAGCGCGAACAGGCCGAGCAGCAGCCCGACCAGCGCCAGCAGCGGGGTGATCTCGTTGCGCTGGAAGCGCTGCGCCAGCGCCCCCGACCAGCCCAGGCGGGCCGGGTCGCCGTCGGCCGCGGCACTCATCCGCCGGCCTGCGACTTCAGCGCGACGCCGGCCGCGACCGGGTCGACCGCGACCCGCTCGCCGGCGGCCAGGCCGGCGTGGATCACCTGCCAGCCGGCGTCGGCACGGCCGGGCCGCACCTGGCGCAGGTCGACCCGCCCGCGGTCGTCGACCACGTAGACCGCGGCCAGCTCGCTGCGCCGCACCAGCGCCGCCTCGGGCACCACCAGCCGCGGCTCCTCGCCGAGGGTCACCGCGAGCTTGACGTGCATGCCGGGGTAGAGCCCCGCGCTGCCGCCGTTCGGCAGTTCCACGCGCACGCCGACGGTGTGGGTCGCCGGGTCGGCGTACGGGAACAGCAGCACGCGGCCGGCCGGCACCGGCGGCAGCCCGGCCGCCACGACCTCGACCCGCGGCGCCTCGCGCAGCGCCGGCACCACGCTCTGCGGCACCTGCCCGGTGACCCGCAGCTGTTCCAGCGACAGGCCGCTGAGCAGCGGCTGGCCCGGCTGCGCCGACTCGCCGACCTCGACGTGGCGCGCGGTGACGATGCCGGCATAGGGGGCGCGCACCACGGTGTGCTCGAGCTGCGCCTCGGTCTCGGCCAGCCGCGCACGGGCGGCGTCGACGCGGGCCTTGGCCGAGTCGCGCGCGGCCAGCGCGGCGTCCAGGTTGCGCTTGGCGATCAGCTTGCGCTCGAACACCTCGAGGGTGCGCTGGTACTCCTGCTCGGCCGCGACCAGCTGCGCCTGCGCCTCGGCCAGCGCGGCGCGCGCCGACGCCGCGCGGGCGCGCGGCTCGGTGTCGCGGAAGCGCACCAGCACGGCGCCGGCGGGGACGAAGTCGTCGACGTCGAACGGCAGCTCCTCGACGGTGCCGGCGGTCTCGGCCTTGACCGTGGCCTGGTTCACCGCCTCGACCGTGCCGTCGAACCAGCGCACCAGCGGCAGCGCGCGCTGCTCGGCGGGCGCGGTGACCAGCTCGCTCGCCGCCAGCGGCGGCAGGCCGGCGGCGCAGGCCGCGAGGAGGATCAGCATCAGAGTCAGGCGACGCATGGTTTCTCCCTGTCTTTCCTGGCTTTTCCCGGCCGCGCGAGGTGGCCGGCCCGGGTCGTTGGGGCGCATATTAGCATTTACTAATATATTTGCTACCCCCCAGAGTGAGGGGGTCGCTCTGCTACCATCGGCGCATGCCGGAAGCCACCGACCCGGCGCCGCCCGTGGTCGGGCTGGCGCGCCGCTTCGCCGCGATCCTCTACGACGGCATGGCCCTGTTCGCGGTGCTGTTCTTCGCCACCTGGCTGCTGGTGGCGCTGACCGGCGGCACCCTGGCCCCGGGCCACGCGCTGCTGCGCGGCAGCCTGTTCACCCTCGGCTGCGCCTTCTTCACCTACTTCTGGAGCCACGGCGGGCAGACCATCGGGATGCAGGCGTGGCGCATCCGGCTGGTCGCCGACGACGGCGGCCCGGTGCGCTGGACCCGCGCGCTGACCCGCTGCATGGTCGCGCTGCTGTCGTGGGCCTGCCTCGGCGCCGGCTTCTGGTGGGCGCTGTTCGACCGCGAGCGGCGCACCTGGCACGACCGCGCCAGCGGCACGCGGCTGGTGCGCGGCTGACCACGGCGCGGTGCGCCGCGCCAGCTCCCTCAGCCGACCCGGCGCAATCCCAGCAGGGCCAGCCCCAGGAACAGCAGCGACGGCAGCCCGGCGCTGAGCAGCGGGTCGAGCTGGTAGGCGTGGCCGGCCTGGCCGACCAGCCGGCTGAGCAGGTGGAACAGCAGGCCGACGACGATGCCGATCACCAGCCGCTGGCCGAGCGGCGCGGTGCGCGAGCCGCCGAACACGAACGGCAGCGCGACCAGCAGCATCACCAGCCCCTGCAGCGGCGCCAGCAGCTTGCCCCAGAACGCCTGCCGGTAGCGGCGCGCGTCCTCGCCGCCGCGCTCGAGGTGGTCGATGTAGCGCGCCAAGCCGAGCGCGGTCAGGTGCTCCGGGCGCACCACCACCACGCTCAGCAGCGCCGGGTCGAGCGCCGTCTGCCACTCCAGCCGCGCGAGCCGGTCGGTGTGCACGCCGGCGGCGTCGAAGCGGCTGCGCTCGACCTCGAGCAGCTGCCAGCGGTCCGCCTCGCGGCGCGCGCGGGCGGCGCGCAGGGAGGCGCTCATGCGCTCGCCGTCGAAGGTGTAGACGCGCACCTCGAGCAGCTCGCCGTCGGGGAAGGCGTGGCGCACGTGGACGTAACTGTCGCCGTCGCGCAGCCAGAAGCCGCGGTCGACCTGCGCGGCCTCGAGGTCGTTCTGGGTCGACGCGCGCAGGCTCTGCGCGCGCAGCTCGGCCCACGGCGCGACCAGCTCGCCGAGCAGCGCGGTCAGCAGCAGCAGCAGCAGGCCGGCCTTCAGCACGCCCCAGGCGATGCGCCCGACCGACACCCCGGCCGCGCGCATCACCGCCAGCTCGCTGCGCACCGCCATCCCGCCGAGCGCCACCAGCGCGCCGATCAGCGCCGCGCTCGGCAGCATCTGGAACAGCCGCCGCGGCAGCGTCAGCGCGACGTAGGTCAGCGCGGTGCCGAGGCCGTAGGTGTGGCGGCCGAGGTCCTCGAGCTCGCCGACCAGGCCGAAGAAGGCGTCGAGCGCGGTCAGCGCGACGGCGGCGAGCAGCGCCGCGCGCAGCACCTCGGTGGCGAGGTAGCGGTCCAGCGTGCGCATCAGCCGCGCCGGAACGGCAGCCACGGCCGCCCGAGCTGGCGGCGCAGCAACGCCCAGCCGAGCAGCAGCGGCAGCGCGTGCACCGGCCACAGCCCGAGCCAGGCCGGCCACTGGCCGCCCGCGAGCAGCGTGCGCACCCCGCCGAGGGCGTTGTAGTAGACGACGAACAGCAGCAGCGCGAGCAGCAACCGCGCGTAGCGGCCCTGGCGCGGCCGCGCGTGGCTGACCGGGACCGCCAGCAGCGCCAGCACCGGCACCGCCAGCGGCAGCGCCAGCCGCCAGTGCAGCTCGGCCTGCGCGCGCGCGCTGCCGGCCTGCCACAGCGCCGCGGTGCTCAGCGCCTCGTGGTTCGCGCGCGGGGTCACCGGCCGGCCGCTGTCGGCGTGCACGCGGTAGCGGTCGAACGCGTAGACCCGGTAGTCGCCCTGCCCGGGCGTGCCGTCGTAGCGGCTGCCCTGCTCGAGCACCAGGTAGCGGTCGCCGCGCTCGGCGTCGAACTCGAGCCGGGCCCGCGCGGCGCGGATCACCAGGTCACCGTCGGGCCGCTGGATGTGCACGAACACCCCGCGCATGCCGCTGCCCGCGTCGCTGGCCTGGACGTGGTAGACCACGTCGCGGCCGGCCTCGGTGAAGCGCCCCGGGGCCAGCGCGCTGAGCACCGCGGTGCTGCGCGCCTGCAGCAGCACGCGGTCGGCCAGGCCGGAGACCCACGGCGCGGTGCCGAGGGCCAGCAGGCCGGTCAGCAGCGTCACCGGCAGCGCCGCCAGCAGCACGTAGCGCAGCACCCGCCCCGGCCCGATCCCGCTGGCCGCCAGCGCCACCATCTCGCCGTCCGAGTGCATGCGCCCTAGCGCCAGCAGCAGCGCCAGGTAGAAGGCAGCCGGCAGCAGCAGCACCAGCACCACGACCAGCTTCAGCCCCAGCAGCGTCAGCAGCAGGTTCCCGGCCAGCTCGCCGGAGGCGACGTCGGCCAGGTAGCGCGCCAGCCGGTTGCTCAGGTAGACCAGGATCAGGATCGCGATCACCGCGCCGGTCAGGCGGTAGGTCTCGGCGAGGAAGTGGCGGGTCAGGACCGGGATCATCGGCGCGTGGGGGCTGGCTCAGGCTATCGCTGGTGGCCGGCGGCGTTTCCGTTAGACTTGCGGCACGGCCGGGAGGCTCCAGTGTAAGCCTCGCGGACACCCGACAGAAACCTGCGACAGCCAATGGAGCGAGCATGGAATTCACCCTGAACAGCGGTTCCCCGGAGAAGCAGCGCGGCGCCTGCGTGGTGGTCGGCGTGCACGAGAAGCAGCTACTGACCCCGAGCGCCGCGCTCCTCGACCGCGCCGCCGGCGGCGCCCTGACCCGGGTGCTGGCGCGCGGCGACCTCGAGGGCAAGCCGGGCCAGGCGCTGCTGCTGCACGACGTCCCGGGCTGCGCCAGCGAGCGCGTGCTGCTGCTCGGCTGCGGCCCGCAGGACGGCACCGACGACAGCGGCTACCGCAAGCTGCTCGGCAAGCTGGCCGAGAGCCTGGGCGGCGCCGGCGTCAGGCGGGCGGCCAGCTACCTCGTCGAGGTCCCGGTCAAGTCGCGCGATGCCGCCTGGAAGACCCGCTGCGCGGTGGAGACGGTCAGCGCCGCGCTGTACCGCTTCGACCAGCTGAAGAGCAAGCCGGAGAACCACCGGCCGCGGCTGCAGCGGCTCGGCCTGCAGCTGCAGGCGCGCGGCGAGCGGGCCGCCGCGACGCGCGCGCTGGCGGTCGGCAAGGCGGTCGCCGCCGGCGTGGCGCTGGCTCGCGACCTCGGCAACCTGCCCGGCAACGTCTGCACCCCGAGCCACCTCGCCGAGCGCGCGCAGCAGCTCGCCGCCGGCCGGCGCGCGGTGCGCACGCGGGTGCTGAACCAGGCGCAGATGGAGAAGCTCGGCATGGGCGCGCTGCTGTCGGTGACCCGCGGCAGCCGCCAGCCGCCGAAGTTCATCGTCGTCGAGTACCGCGGCGGCAAGCCCGGGGCCGCGCCGCACGTGCTGGTCGGCAAGGGCATCACCTTCGACTCCGGCGGCATCAGCATCAAGCCGGCCGCGACCATGGACGAGATGAAGTACGACATGTGCGGCGCCGCCAGCGTGCTCGGCGCGCTGACCGCGTGCATCGAGCTGGGGCTGCCGCTGAACGTGATCGGCCTGGTGCCGAGCTGCGAGAACCTGCCCGACGGCAACGCCAGCAAGCCCGGCGACATCGTCACCAGCCTCTCCGGGCAGACCGTCGAGGTGCTCAACACCGACGCCGAGGGGCGGCTGATCCTGTGCGACGCGCTGACCTACGCCGAGCGCTACAAGCCGGCCGCGGTGATCGACGTCGCCACGCTGACCGGGGCCTGCGTGATCGCGCTCGGCAGCCAGGCCGCCGGCCTGTTCGGCAACGACGCCGGGCTGGTGCAGCAGCTGCTCGCCGCCGGCCAGGCCAGCGGCGACCGCGCCTGGGAGCTGCCGCTGTGGGAGGAGTACCAGGAGCAGCTGAAGAGCAACTTCGCCGACATGGCCAACGTCGGCGGGCGCGAGGCCGGGGCGATCACCGCCGCCAGCTTCCTCGCCCGCTTCACCAGGAAGTACCACTGGGCGCACCTCGACATCGCCGGGGTCGCCTGGCGCGGCGGGCGCGACAAGGGCGGCACCGGGCGCCCGGTGCCGCTGCTGGTGCAGTACCTGCTCGACCGCGCCGGCGCGTGACCCGGGTCGACTTCTACGTGCTGCCCGAGCGCGAGCGCGGCGCGCGGCTCGGCACCGCCTGCCGGCTGGTGCAGAAGGCCTACGACAGCGGCCAGCAGGTGCTGCTGCACGTCGCCGACGCGCAGCAGGCGCAGCAGCTCGACGACCTGCTGTGGAGCTTCCGCCAGGGCAGCTTCATCCCGCACGCCCAGGCCGGCAGCGCCGAGGCCGCGGCGGCCAGCGTGGTGATCGACGGCAGCGACGCGCCGCCCGCCCCGTACCAGCTGCTGATCAACCTCGCCGACGCGCTGCCGCCGTGCTTCAGCCGCTTCGAGCGGGTGATCGAGATCGTCGACCCGGGCGGCGCGGTGGCGGCGGCGCGCGAGCGCTGGCGCCACTACAAGGAACGCGGTTACCCGCTGGAGAAGATCGAACTGTGAGGGCCTGCCGATGAGCCGCTTCCTGGACCAGGACCCGGACGAGCACTTCCCCGCCGACGCGGAGGACGACCTGCCCGAGTACGACGACGAGGACGACGAGGACGACGGGCGGCCGTTCGACGACGACGACCTCGACCTCGCCGCCGGCAGCGCGCGGGTGCCGGTGCTCGACGACGTGGTGGTGGCCGGCCGCGCCGGGCCGCCGCGTGCCTGGGGAGACGCCCCCGCCGAGGCTGAGGCGAGCGACGACGACGCCCGGCGGCTGCTCGCGCTGGTCACCGAGGCGGTCGACCTGGCCCTCGACGACGCCCTCGACCGGCTGCGCCCGGAGCTGCACGACCGGCTGCGGGTCTACCTCGACCAGCGCCTGCCCGAGCTGATCGCCGCCGCGCTGCGCGCCCGCGACGAGCGGGACTGACCCCCGCCCCGCCCCGCCGCGCGGCTCGGGTATAATGCCCGGCTCGCCGCGCGCGCGGCGTGACCACCGTCCCACAGCCGCGAAGCCCCCGATGGACAAGACCTACGAGCCGCAAGCGATCGAACAGCGCTGGTACGCCGCCTGGGAGAAGGCCGGTTACTTCGCCCCGCAGGGCAACGGCAGCCCCTACGCGATCATGATCCCGCCGCCGAACGTCACCGGCACGCTGCACATGGGCCACGGGTTCAACAACACGGTGATGGACGCGCTGGTCCGCTACCACCGGATGCGCGGCGACCGGACGCTGTGGCAGCCGGGCACCGACCACGCCGGCATCGCCACGCAGATGGTGGTCGAGCGCCAGCTCGAGGGCGAGGGCAAGAGCCGCCACGACCTCGGCCGCGACGCCTTCATCGAGCGGGTCTGGGACTGGAAGGCGCATTCGGGCGGCACCATTACCCGCCAGCTGCGGCGCATGGGCGCCTCGCTGGACTGGCCGAACGAACGCTTCACGATGGACGAGGGGCTGTCGAAAGCGGTCACCGAGGTGTTCGTGCGCCTGTACGAGGCCGGCCTGATCTACCGCGGCAAGCGGCTGGTCAACTGGGACCCGGTGCTGCACACCGCGGTCTCCGACCTCGAGGTGGTCAGCCAGGAGGAGAACGGCCACCTCTGGCACATGCGCTACCCGCGCTGCGACG
>DATCZX010000386.1:0-8059 GCA_036525695.1 Gammaproteobacteria bacterium
ATGCCCTGGTCGGCAAACGCCTCCTCGACCACCTGCGGGCTGAGGTTGCACCTCCAGGCGACGAGCTCGACCGCGTTCTGCACCCGGCCCGGATCGGGTGTGGCGGCGGATTCGCGGGTGGCGGAGGAGGGACCGTCGGCCGCGAGTTGCTGCAGCACCTTGAACGCGTAGACGACCCGCCGCGCCCTGGATGGCGTCGCCCCCTGCTGCGGTTCCCGGCTGACGAACCCCAGCACCCGGTCCGGCTCGGCGCCGTCCAGGATGTCCTGCAGCAGCTGGTTGACCTGCTGCGCATCGGCCGTGTCGACCTCGGCGAACACCAGGTGATCGAGGTAGGCGTCGAGTAGCGCCCGGTAGTAGGGGTCGAGACCACCGCCGGCCGCCGGCCGCCAGGCGAACAGCTCGTTCGGGCAGGCCCCGTTGGCAAGCTGCTCGAACAGCAGGGAGATGAAGGGGGCGCCATGGAAAGGGGTCGGTGACGTTTTCAGCTGTTCGAGCAGGCGCCGGAGCAGCGCCGCGACCCCGGTGTCGAGCGTGCCGCTGGTCAGTGCGGGTCGGTTCACGGCGGGCCGCTCGCGCCGCTGCCGCAGCGACCTGCAGCTGCGGAAGTGCGCTCAGCTGCCGTCACGGTCCGCCGCGTAGAGCACGTTGATCCGGGCCACGTACTTCGGCGTCGCACCGACCACCGGTCGACCCTCGTGCACCACCGAAGCGGGCCCCATTCCGTGGCGGAAGAACAGCGCCGAACCCTTCCGCGGCGTCACCTCGGTCGACTGCCCGCGCCGGTCGTAGAGCCGGGTGCAGCCACCCTCGACACCGTCCTCCCGGCCGTTGAGGTAGAGCAGCATCGTCAGGCACGAGTGCATGCCGGGCCACTGCAGCATCTCCTCGCGGTCCGGGGAGAGCCCGAAGCCGGGCCAGTCCCCGTCGGTATGCCGGTTGAACACTTCCCGCGCCTCGTAGCGGTAGACGTTGAGCCGGTGGCTGAGGCGGTCAGCGAGGCGCATCGTGTCGATGACCGCGGGGAGAACGGGCCGGATCCGCGCGAACAGCGGACCTAGCAGCGCCTCGTCGGCGACCCAGTGGACGGTCTTGTTCAGGCGCATGCCAGGGGGTGTGGTGATGCCCGGCGCCTCCTCGCGGAAGCCGAAGTGCTCGCTCGCCGCGACGATGGCGTCGGCCTCGTCGGTGGCAACCACCTCGTCGATGACGAAGGCCAGCAGCCCGCCGAGATCGATGTCGCGGCGCCGTGGCCGCAGCTCATCGCGGTCGGCGAACACGAGCGCCGGGGGCGTGGTCGCGAAGGTATACACCGGGGTTCGCGGGACCACGCCACCCATCGGCAGCGACCCCGGCAGGCGGGCGACCACGCGCGTCGGCGGCCAGGCGGCTCGCCCGTTCGGGCCGGCGCCAGCGGCGCTGGAGGGGTGATCGGTCATCTCCGTGCCCGTGGCGCCGAGGTCATGCCGGACCGGGTGACGGTTTCATGTCGAAGAAGGCGAATCCCGGTACCTCGCGCGGCACCGCGTTGCGCGGTACCTGCTCTATCTCTTCCAGGTAGACCATGGCTGCCAGCGGGTAGGAGACACCCTCCGGCAACTTCAGCAGCGCGTCGGCGCGCAGCATCTGCAGCGCCTTCTTCCCGGCTTCGTCCACGGTATCGGCCTCGACGAAACGCGTTGTGTAGAAACCGACCGCTCGCGACTTGTTCAACAGCACGCCGGGGAAATTCTCGCCGGAAATTGCGCACCGGAACCAACCCATACCCGCCTTCACCGCGGTTCGCCCTGATCATGCCAAAGGTAGCCCAATCCGCGCCGACACGTCGGTCGTCGTCCAGCCGTGCCCTGCAGTCCCGGGTGGTATGCCCCAGGTATACCTGACAGTCGCCAGCCTATCGAGTGAACTTCTAAATGACTGATTTTATGGTGGGCCCGCCAGGACTCGAACCTGGGACCAAGGGATTATGAGTCCCCTGCTCTAACCAACTGAGCTACAGGCCCGCAGCTTGACCCGCCGGTGACGAGTTCCGGCACCCCGATCGGGTCGGGAGTATGTCGGACTGAAGTCCGACCTACAAGGAGGTGCGGCAGGAGGTGCGGCAGCGGATGCGGCCGAGGGTGCGTCTGCGGCCCCGTCCGTCCGGCATGGCCGGTGTGGACGGGGAGCCGTATCGGTCACTCCGCGTCGATGAAGCTGCGCAGCGACTCCGAGCGGCTCGGGTGACGCAGCTTGCGCAGCGCCTTGGCCTCGATCTGCCGGATGCGCTCGCGGGTGACGTCGAACTGCTTGCCGACCTCCTCGAGGGTGTGGTCGGTGTTCATGTCGATGCCGAAGCGCATGCGCAGCACCTTGGCCTCGCGCGGGGTCAGGCTACCGAGCACCGACTGGGTCGCCTCGCGCAGCCCCTCGGCGGTGGCGGCGTCGAGCGGCGCCGGGGCGCTGTTGTCCTCGATGAAGTCGCCCAGGTGGGAATCCTCGTCGTCGCCGATCGGGGTCTCCATCGAGATCGGCTCCTTGGCGATCTTCAGCACCTTGCGCACCTTGTCCTCGGACATCTCCATGCGCTCGGCCAGCTCTTCCGGGGTGGCCTCGCGGCCCATCTCCTGCAGCATCTGCCGCGAGATGCGGTTGAGCTTGTTGATCGTCTCGATCATGTGCACCGGGATGCGGATGGTGCGCGCCTGGTCGGCGATCGAGCGGGTGATCGCCTGGCGGATCCACCACGTCGCGTAGGTCGAGAACTTGTAGCCGCGGCGGTACTCGAACTTGTCCACCGCCTTCATCAGGCCGATGTTGCCCTCCTGGATCAGGTCCAGGAACTGCAGGCCGCGGTTGGTGTACTTCTTGGCGATCGAGATCACCAGGCGCAGGTTGGCCTCGACCATCTCCTTCTTCGCCCGCCGCGCCTTGGCCTCGCCGATCGACATGCGGCGGTTGACGTCACGGATATCGAGCAGCGGCATCCGCGCCAGCTCCTCGAGGGCGATCAGGCGCTTCTGCTGCTTGAGGATCTCTTCCTTGTGCTGCTTCAGCCCCTCGACGTACGGCTTCTTGCTGCGCAGGTGCTTGTCCAGCCACTTCGGGTTGGTCTCGTTCTCCGGGAAGGTGTCGATGAACACCTTGCGCGACATGCCGGCCTGGTTGACGCAGCTGTCCATGATGGTGCGCTCGTGGATGCGCACCTTCTCCATGGTCTCGCGCACGTGCATCGCGAGGGCGTCCTTCAGCGGCTGGGCCAGCTTGATCCGCTGGAAGCACTCGGCCATCTGCTTGCGCAGCTTGCAGCTACGGGGATGGCGGAAGCCGTGCTTGGTGCAGCTGGCCTCGAACTGGTGGTAGTGGTCGAGCAGCTCGGCGAAGTAGGCGCGCACCTCCTCCGGGTCCGGGCCGGTGGGGCCGGTGCTGGTGCTCGAGTCGTCGTCGCTGTCGGAGTCGCTGTCCGAGTCGCTGTCGGAATCGCTGTCGTCGTCGTCGGAGGACGAGGCGGCCGCAGCG
This sequence comes from Gammaproteobacteria bacterium, assembly GCA_036525695.1. GTDB lineage: Bacteria > Pseudomonadota > Gammaproteobacteria > QNFN01 > QNFN01 > DATCZX01. Next base: position 3,499 of record DATCZX010000386.1, read on the forward strand.
CCGGCCTTGGCCGGGGCGGCAGGGGCCGGGTCGGGGGTGCGCTCGGCGGGCGGCACCGGTGTCTGCACCGGCTCGTCGGGCTCGACGAAACCGGTCATCAGGTCGGTCAGGCGGGTCTGCTCGGCCTCGTACTGCTGGTACAGCTCCAGCACCCGGGCGCTGGCCGACGGGAACTCGGAGAGCGCGGCGAGGACCTGGTTCAGGCCGTCGTCGATGCGCTTGGCGATCTCGATCTCGCCCTGCCGGGTCAGCAGTTCGACGGTGCCCATCTCGCGCATGTACATGCGCACGGGGTCGGTGGTGCGGCCGAACTCGCTGTCGACGGTGGCCAGGGCGGCGGCGGCGGCCTCGGCGGCGTCCTCGTCGGCGGCCACCGAGTCGCTCATCAGCAACGCGTCGGCGTCCGGCGCATTCTCGTGCACCGGGATGCCCATGTCGTTGATCATGCTGATGATATCTTCGATCTGCTCGGGATCGACGATCTCATCAGGCAGGTGATCGTTGACCTCGGCGTAGGTCAGGTAACCCTGCTCCTTGCCGAGCGCGATCAACTGCTTCAACTGCGATTGTTGCTGTTCCTCGTTCATACCTGTGCCTGGGCCCCGACCCGGGGCAGCGCGGGAAAAACAAACGACCATTGTAATACAGAAGTGTCTTTCTGGCTAAATGTCATCTCAGCCCCGTCCACCGAGCCACTGCATCAACTGCGCCAGCTCGGCCTTCTCCTCGGCAGAGAGTTTGGCCAGCCCGCGGCCCGAGAGTTCCTCGCAGCGCCGCGCCGCGTGCGCCGCGCGTGCCTCGCGCTCGATCTGCGCCAGGGCGTCGTCGAACACCTGTTCGAGGTTGTCGAGCTGGTTCGGGTCGTCGTCGCGCAGCAGCTTGTACAGGTGCTGGCCGGCCGGGTGCTCGCGCCAGCGCTCGAGCAGCGCGGCCGTGCTCAGGTCGGGTCGCTCGCCGGTGACGGCTGCCATCTCCATCAGCAGGTCCAGCCCGGCCGACGGGAGGTCGTCCCAACAGGCGGTCGGCTGCACGCGTGCGCCCAGGTCGGGGCGGCGCAGCAGCAGCGCCAGCGCGGTGCGCACGGCCGACTGGGCCTGCACGCTGCCCGCTGGGCGGCGCGCCGACGGCTTGGGCTGGGGTTCTGCATCGAGGATCAGCTTAGACACTTTTTCCGGCGGCAAGCGGACCAGCTGGCCGAGGCGCGACACCAGCAGTTCGCGGAACAGCCCGGCCGGCACCTTGCCGACCAGCGGGCGCGCCAGCTGCGCCAGCCGGGCACGGCCCTCGTCGCTGTCGAGGTCGACCTGCTCGACCAGGTGCTCGAAGAGGACGTCGGAGAGCGGCCGGGCGTCGGCCACCCGCGCCTCGAACGCGGCGCTGCCCTCGCTGCGCACCAGGGTGTCGGGGTCTTCGCCCTCGGGCAGGAACAGGAAGCGCGCCACCCGGCCGTCGCGCTGGGCCGGCAGGGCCTGTTCCAGCCCGCGCCAGGCCGCCTGGCGCCCGGCGCGGTCGCCGTCGAAGCAGAACACCACTTCGTGGGCGGCGCGGTAGAGCGCCTCGAGGTGCTCGGCGGTGGTCGAGGTGCCGAGCGTGGCCACCGCGTAGGGGATCGCGTGCTGGGCCAGGGCGACGACGTCCATGTAACCCTCGACCACCAGCAGCCGCTCCGGGTGGCGGATGGCCTCGCGCGCCTCGTAGAGGCCGTACAGCTCCCGCCCCTTGTGGAACAGCGGGCTCTCGGGCGAGTTCATGTACTTGGCCGGGTCGTCGCCGAGGGTGCGCCCGCCGAAGCCGACCACGCGGCCGCGGCGGTCGCGGATCGGGAACATGACGCGGTCGCGGAAGCGGTCGTAGCGCTTGCCGGGATCGCGCTCGACCAGCAGGCCGAGTGTCAGCAGGCCATCGATCGCACTGGCGTCGCGCCCGATGCCGGTCAGCAGCCCGTCCCAGCCGGGCGGGGCGAAGCCGAGGCCGAAGCGGGCCGCGGTGGCGCCGTCGACGCCGCGCCGCCGCAGGTAGTCGACCGCCCGCTCGCGCTGCGGGTGCTCGCGCAGCTGGCGGCGGAACCAGGCGTCGGCCTGCTCGAGCAGCGCCCGCAGCGGGTCGCTGGCCGCGGCAGCGGGCGCGCTGCCGCCCTCGCGGGGCACCTCGAGGCCGACCGAGCGCGCGAGCTCCTCGACCGCGTCGGGGAACTCGAGGCGCTCGTACTCCATCAGGAAACCGAGCGCGGTGCCGTGCGCGCCGCAGCCGAAGCAGTGGTAGAACTGCTTGGTCGGGCTGACGGTGAACGACGGGGTGCGCTCGTCGTGGAACGGGCAGCGCGCGTGGAACTCGCGCCCGGCCTTGCGCAGCGGCACGCGCGGCTCGATCACCGAGACGATGTCGACCCGTGCCAGCAGCTCGTCGATGAAAGACTGCGGGATCAGCCCCGCCATGCTCAGTGTCCCGCGCCTGGCCCCGAACCGGGGTTTAAAGATAGCGCCTGCGCGGCGGTCGCGCGGCGCGGGGACTCAGCCGCCGAGCTGTGCCTTGACCGCGGCGCTGACCGCGCCCATGTCGGCCCGGCCCTGCAGCCGGTCGCGCAACAGCCCCATCACCTTGCCCATGTCGCGGACGGAGCTGGCGCCACTCTCGGCCACCGCGGCGTTGATCGCGGCCTCGAGGGCCGCCGCGTCGAGCGGCTGCGGCATGTAGGTGCCGATCACGTCGAGTTCGAACAGCTCGCGGTCGGCAAGGTCCTCGCGGCCGGCGGCGCGGTACTGGTCGACGGAGTCGCGGCGCTGCTTGGCCATCTTCTGCAGCACGCCGATCACGCCGGGGTCGTCGAGTTCGATCCGTTCGTCGATCTCGCGCTGCTTCACGGCGGCGAGGATCAGGCGCACGGTGGAGAGACGCTGGCGGTCACCCTCGCGGAGGGCGTCCTTCATGTCCTCCTGGATGCGGGTCTTGAGTGACGGGGGTTCGTCGGTCATCTACGGCCGCGACCACGACCACGGCCGCGCGTCGGGACGGCGGCGGGGCGGGCGCCGATACGGTTCTGTTCCATCCGCTCGCGGGCCTTGGCCAGCTTCTTCTGGTAGCGCTTCACGGCCGCGGCGGCCTTGCGCTTGCGGATCGAGGTCGGCTTCTCGTAGAACTCGCGGCGGCGGGTCTCGGAGAGGACGCCGGCCTTCTCGCAGGCGCGCTTGAAGCGGCGCAGGGCGACCTCGAAGTTCTCGTTTTCCTTGACGCGTACGGATGGCATGCGTGTGTCGTTCCCAATGCTGACCCGCCGGCAGGCGGCCGACGAAAGCGCGCATTCTAAGACGTGCCGAGCGGCGCTGTAAAGCACCCGGGCAGGCTTGGCGGTTGCGTCGACGCGGCCGGGCCCGGAAACTGCGCGGATGCGCGTCCTCGGCATCGAGAGCTCCTGCGACGAGACCGGGCTGGCGGTTTACGACACCGGCCGCGGGCTGCTCGCGCACGCCCTGCACAGCCAGGTGGCGCTGCACGCCGGCTTCGGCGGCGTGGTGCCGGAACTGGCCTCGCGCGACCATGTGCGCAAGGCGCTGCCGCTGCTGCGGCAGGTGCTGGCGCAGGCCGGCTGCACGCCCGCCGACCTCGACGGCGTGGCCTACACCGCCGGGCCGGGCCTGATCGGTGCGCTGCTGGTCGGGGCCGCGCTGGCCCGCGGCCTCGCCTGGGCCTGGCAGCTCCCGGTGCTGGCGGTGCACCACATGGAGGGGCACCTGCTGGCACCGCTGCTCGAACCCGAACCACCGGCGTTCCCGTTCGTCGCGCTGCTGGTCTCCGGCGGCCACACGCAGCTGGTCGAGGTCAGCGGCCTGGGCCGCTACCGGATGCTCGGCGAGAGCCGCGACGACGCGGTAGGCGAGGCCTTCGACAAGACCGCGAAGCTGCTCGGCCTCGGCTACCCGGGCGGCCCGGCCCTGGCGCGCCTCGCCGAGCAGGGACGCCCCGGCCGCTACCGCTTCCCGCGGCCGATGACCGACCGGCCCGGGCTGGAGTTCAGCTTCAGCGGCCTCAAGACCCACGCCCTGGTGACGCTGCAGGGGCTGGCGCCCGACGCCACGCCGCAGCAGCGCGCCGACGTCGCGCGCGCCTTCGAGGAGGCGGTGGTGGAGACCCTGGCGATCAAGTGCCGGCGCGCGCTGGACGCGACCGGGCTGGGCACGCTGGTGGTCGCCGGCGGGGTCGGCGCCAACCGGGCGCTGCGCGCCAGGCTGGATCGGCTGGCGACGGAGCTGGGGGCGCGCGTCTGCTTCCCGCGGCTGGAGTTCTGCACCGACAACGGGGCGATGATCGCTCACGCCGGCGCGCTGCGCCTGGCCGCCGGCGAGGCCCCGGCGCGGGAGGTGGGGGTGCGGCCGCGCTGGCCGCTGGCCGAGCTGGAAGCGCCGGCCGCGGCCGCCGGCTAGCTGCCGCTGCCAGCCGGGCCGGAGTCGGCGGCCTTGGCGCCGATGCGCGGCTCGGTCCCGGCACGCAGGCGGCCGATGTTGCCGCGGTGCCGCCAGAACAGCAGCGCCGTCATCACCACGCAGGCGAGCACCGGCGCGAGCGC
>DATCZX010000387.1:0-6647 GCA_036525695.1 Gammaproteobacteria bacterium
GGCCCCGCGGGCGCCGCGGGTGACCACCACCAGCTCGATGTCGCCGAGCGCCAGCAGCTCGCCGGCCGCGGTCGCCTCGTCGCCAGCCGCGGCCAGCTGCGCCAGCTCGTCGTGGTTCAGCTTGACCCAGCGCGCCCCGGCGACCAGCGCGCGCACCGCGTCGCGCGACCACCACGGCGCGCGCAGGTTGACGTCGAGGAACACCGGCGCGGCGAGCCGCTCGCGCAGCCGCGCCAGCGCCACGCGCGTCGCCGGGCGGCGCAGCGCCAGGCTGCCGTGGTAGAGCAGGCCGGTGCGCGCCGGCGCAGCGACGCGGTCGGCCGCCACGTAGTCCCAGGCCACCTCGGGGCGGATGGCGAAGCTCGGCTCGCCGTCGGCCAGGCTGACCTCGACCGTGCCGGTCGGGTGACCGGGGACCACCTGCACGCCCGCGGCCTCGAGCCCGCGCGCCTCGAGCCGGGCCAGCAGCTGCTCGCCGAGGCCGTCGACCCCGACCGCGGAGACCAGCAGCGGCTGCAGCCCGAACGCCTGCAGGTGCAGCGCGACGTTCAGCGGGGCCCCGCCGAGCACCGTGCTGCCGTCGGGGAAGCAGTCGTACAGCACCTCGCCGAACAGCACCGGGCGTGCGGCGACGCTCATGCCGTGCGGCCCTCGGCGAACCACGCCACCGCCTCGGGGTGGAAGTGGGCGACGCCCTCGAGCACCCCGGCGGCGTAGTTGCCGTTCATCCCGAACGGCCCGCCGCGGGCCAGGTGCAGCCGCTCCGCGTGACCGGCCGCGGCGGCCGCGGCGACGGCGGCGGCACGCACGTCGTCGGTGGCGTTGGCGACCAGCACCGACGGCACCGCGCTGGCCAGCACCGCGAGGTCGTTGCCGCTGTCGCCGGCGAACAGCATCTCCGCGTCGGTGAAGCCCAGTCGCGCGGCCAGGAAGGTCAGCGCGGGCAGCTTGCCGGCGGCGGCCGGCAGCACGTCGAGCAGGCCGAGATTGCGCGGCTCGTCGACGCTCCACACCACCCGCGCGGCCAGCCCGGCCGCGGCCAGCTGGCGCTCGATGTCGGCGACCAGCGCCGCCGCCTCGCGGTACAGCGGCACGTAGAAGCTGAGCTTGAACGGGCCCAGCTTGGCCGCCTCCTGCGGGCGCAGGTCGGCGAACTCGCCGAGCAGCCGGCGCACCTGGTCGCGGTCGTGGCCGGCCCAGTCGCCGGCGAGTTCGGCGCGCCAGGCGTCCAGCTCGCGCCAGTCGGCATCGTTGACCGCGTAGATCGTCGTGCCGACGTCGGCGATCACGTAGTCGGGTCGCGGCAGGCCGTAGCTGGCCAGCGCGCGCTCGACCAGCTCCCGGTGGCGGCCGGTGACGTAGGCCAGCGTCACCTCGGGCCGCGCGGCGAGCCGGGCGAAGCGCGCGCGCGCGCCGGGCGACTCGGGCTGGGGGCCGTTCGGCAGCAGCGTGCGGTCGAGGTCGGAACAGAGCAGCAGGCGGTTCATGCGCTGCCCGGCGGGTCGTCGAAGAAGGCGTAGTGGCCGACCGCCTCGAGGATGCCCGCGGCGTGCTGGCGCGTGGCGAAGTAGAGCGAGGCGCTGTCGGTCAGTTCGGAGAGCTCCTCCTGGTGGCGGTTGGCCACCACGACGCCCAGCGGGTTGCCGCGCAGCATGTCCTCGTCGGCGCCGGAGCCGCCGGCGACCAGCACCCGCTGCAGCGGGATGTCCCACTGGTGGGCGAACCAGCGCAGCGCGAACCCCTTGGAGGCGCGCGCCGGGGTCACGTCGAGGAACTGGCCGAAGCTGACGGCGTGGTTGACCGCCAGTTCGTGGGAGCGCAGCAGCGTGTCGATCTCCGCCGCCGGCGGCGCCCGCTCCGGGTCGATGTACCAGCTCAGCTTGAACCGGCTCTGCTCGCTCTCCGGCTGCGGCTCCAGTCCCGGGAGGCCGGCCAGCAGCCGGCGCACCGCCGCCGGGTTCCAGTTGTGGTCGAGGTGCTGCACCCAGGCGGTGTCCTCGGTCAGGTTCGGCGCGTAGTGGATCTCGGTGCCGAGGCTGCTGATCAGCGCGTCGGGCGGGGGGATGCGGTGCTTGCGCAGCAGGCGCAGCGCCGCGTCGAGCCGGCGCCCGGTGGCGATCACGAACGCGCACTCGCGCTCGCGCTGCAGCAGCGCGAGCAGTTCGGCGAGTGCCGCCGGGTCGCCGATCAGGCTGAGGTCGAGGTCGCTGCACAGCGCCCGGTCGGCGTACAGCTGCGGGCGGCGCGCGGCGCTCGCGGCCGGCGGACGCGCCGTGGTGAGCAACGGCGCGATGGCGGCGCGGTAGCTGTCGGCGTGCGCGGCCCAGGCGTAGTGCCGGCGCACCCCGGCCAGGCCGTCGCGGGCGCAACGCTCCCAGTGCTCGCGATGTTCGAGCAGGCCGAGCAGCGCGGCGGCGATCGCCTCCTGGTCGAGCGGGTCGACCAGCACGCCGTTGTTGCAGTTGGAGAGGATGTCGCGCGGGCCGCCGTCCTCGGTGCTGACCACCGGCAGGCCGCTGGCAGCCGCCTCGAGCAGGGTCAGCCCGAACGGCTCGGTCAGTGCCGGGTTGACGAACACCCCGCCGCGTGCGGCGGCGAGCCGGTAGCAATCGGGGATCGAATCGGGGGCGAGCCGCTTCGGGTAGGCGATGGCGCCGTAGAGGTCGTGGCGATCGATCGCGTGCAGCACCTCGTCGAGGATCAGCCGCGATTCGTCGTCGAGCGTGTCCGGGTCGTCGCGGACGCCGATCAGCAGCCACAGGTTGGCGCGCTCGCGCAGCGCCGGCGAGCCGCCGAAGGCCTCCACCAGGGTGACGTTGTTCTTGCGCCGGTCGAGCCGCGAAAGCGCCAGCACGCAGGGTTTCTTGGGGTCGCCCAGGAAGCGCGCGAGCGATTGGGGCAGCGGCGCGGCGGTATCCTGTGGATCCGGCGGCCGGTAGCGCGCGAGGTCGACTCCCGGCGGGATCACGCGCATCCGCTCGGGCGGGTAGCAGTCGTACAGCGCGTACTGCTCTTCGATCTCCTGCTGGGTGCTGGTCACCACCAGTTCGGCGGCGGCGAGGGTCTCCTCCTCGGCGTTGATCCTGCGCGCCATGTTGAACTGCGCCTCGATCGCGGCGCGCGGCATGCCGCTGGCGAGCAGCCGGCGGTGCTTGACCCGGCCGAGCGAGTGGCCGGTGTGCACCAGCGGCACGCCGAGCTGGGCCGCGATGCGCGTGCCGACGTAGCCGGCATCGGCGTAGTGGCTGTGCACCAGGGCGGGCAGTCGCGGCTGCCCGTGCAGCCAGGCCAGGGTGTTGTCGGCGAAGCTGTCGAGGTGGTCCCACAGCTGCTCCTTCGCCAGGTAGCCGTCGGGACCGCACGGGATCCGCACCAGCCGCGCACCGTTGGCGAGCGGTTCTTCGGCCGCGGCGTAGTCGGGGTCGACCGCGGGGTCGACGATCTGCCGGGTCAGCAGGTCGACCCGGCCGACGTCGTCGCGCGCGGCGAGCGCCTCGGCCAGCTCGAGCACGTACTTGACCTGGCCGCCGGTGTCGGCGTCGCGGCCCAGTTCGGCCTGCCGGCCGCGGATCAGGCCGTGCACGCTGATCAGCAGCAGGTAGGGGGTGTCGCTGGCGTCCATGTCGCACGGGAGGCGCGTTCGCGATCCGGGCGGCCGCGCCCCGTCAGGGCAGTGAATTCACCCCAAGCCTAGCAGATCGATCCCGGGCGGCGTCCCGGTTCAGCGCTCGGGCCGCGCGTCGAACTCGATCCGCTCGGCGCCGTGGAAGACCAGGAAGTGGCGCCCCTTGGCGCGCGCCACCAGCAGCATGTCGACGGTCTGCCCGAGGTGCAGCCCCATGTGGGTCATGCCCGAGCGCGAGAGCAGGATCGGCACGCCCATCTGGGTCGCCTTGATCACCATCTCCGAGGTGACCCGGCCGGTGGTGTAGAGGATGCAGTCGTCGCCGGCGACGCCGTCCAGCCACATCTGCCCGGCGATCGCGTCGAGCGCGTTGTGCCGGCCGACGTCCTCGACGAAGTAGAGCACCTCGGGGCCGCGGCACAGCGCGCAGGCGTGCACCGCGCCGGCCGCCTTGTAGATCGCGTTCTCCTTGCTCAGCGTGTCGAGCAGCGCGTACAGCAGCGACTGTTTGACCGGCACCGGCGGCAGCCGCGTCTGCGTGATCTTGTCGATCAGGTTGCCGAACTGGGTGCCCTGGCCGCAGCCGCTGGTGACCGTGCGCTTGGCCAGCTTCGCGTCCCAGTCGGCCTGGCCGCCGCGGGTGGTCACCGCGGCCGAATCGACCTCCCAGTCGACCTGCACCGCGACCAGCTCGGCGAGCTCGCCGACCAGCCCCTGGTTGCGCAGGAAGCCGAGCACCAGCGCCTCCGGGTGGGTGCCCAGCGTCATCAGCGTGACCACCTCGCGCTTGTCGACGTAGAGCGTCAGCGGGTGCTCGCCGGCGACGCTGACCTCGCGCGTGGCGCCGTGCTCGTCGTGCACGGTGGTCGGGTGCACCGGGCGCAGGCCGGCCTGGCTGAGGAACGGGCGCGGGGTGGTCTCGGTCATAGGGCGTATGGTGGCGTCGAACGGCCGGCGGTGCACGCAATCTAGCACGCCCGGCCGGTGGCGGTTCGCAACGCGGCCCGCTGCGGTAAGCTGCACGCCTCGTCCCGATGGAGGTCCCCGTATGAGCAGCGAATCGATCACCGCGGTCCCGGACCAGCAACGGCTCGAGGTGACGCTGGTGCGCAGCGTCGCCCAGGTCGGCCGCTGGGAGTCGATCCGCTGGGAACTCGGCGGGGTGGCGCTGTCGAGCGAAACCGCGCCGGAACCGGGGCAGGCCGCGGACCGCGTGGTGCTGCGCGGCGTGCCGCTGCGCCTCTACCGCGACCAGCTCGAGGATTACTGCGTCAACCTGGCCAGCGCCGAGCCTAAGCTGTTCGTGGTCTGCAACCCGGACCCCGACAACGCGGCGCCGCTGCCGCGGCTGGCGACGCTGAGCCAGGGCGAGGCGATGGACTACATGGAGACCGACGAGCAGGTGCTGTCGTGCCCGATCGAGGGCCCGGTGCGCGACTGGATCGAGGCCTGGACGCTGCTCGCCCCGCTGCCGGTCGGTGGCGGCAAGAAGCGCCGCAACCGGGGCGCCGCCAATGACTGACGAACAGCGCGAGCCGGGCGAGTCGTTCCTGGCCCACCGCGCCCGGCTCAAGGCACAGCGCCAGCGCGCCGAGCGCGAGGCGCGGGAGCAGGCGGCGCGCGAGCCGGCGGCCGCGGCACCGGCCGAGGCGCCGCCGGAGACCGCGCCGCGGCAGGTCAACGAGGCCGACCTGCCGCCGATCGACACCCTCGACGACACGTCGGACTTCACCCAGTTCCTGGCCGAGGGGGTCAGCGACGCGTTGCGCCAGGCGGCGCTGCGCAAGCTGTTCCACCTGCCCGCGTTCAACGTCACCGACGGGCTGGCCGAGTACGACGAGGACTACACCCACTTCGAGAAGCTCGGCAACGTCGTCACCTACCAGCACCGGCGGATGCAGCCCCAGGAGCAGGCGCCGGAGCTCGCCGCCGAGGCGCCGGAGCTCGCGGCCGAAGGGATGCCCGCCGAGGCGCCGACGCCCGCCGACGGAGCCGCCGCGCAGGCGCACGCCGGCGACGCGGAGGATTCGGCCGGGCCGCCAGCGGGCGGTGACCCCGCAGAGCCGGTCGAGGCGGCTGCCGAGCCCGTGCCGGACGCCGCCGAAGCGCAGCGACGGGGCGCGGGAGGGAAATCCGCTCCGGATTGATTCAATTGATGTATGTCAAAGTATTATTTATGAAAGAAAAGGCGTTATTCGAACAATTCTGCAAATTTATGCATGAAAACGCTCTCATCCCCCAGTAATTCTGGCGTTGTTGCCTCCGTACATCTGGGCTAGTTTTTTGCTGCACGAGAACGACCCCGAGGTCGTCCACAGCGAACCACCATAAGGAGGTGTGTGCTGCGCGAAGCGTCACACCCTGGCCAGTCTGACGACGACATGCTGGCGGCTGCGAGGCAGATCGCCGCCGGTCACCTGGCGCTCGAACCGCAACCGGTCGCCGGCATCGTCGGCTACGCCTCGCGCGGCCACGTGCTGGTGGCCGGCCCGCTGGAGCAGGTCCGCGCCGTGGCCGAGGCGCTGCGCGCGCTGCCGCACTGCACCGTGCTGCTGACCGACGGCGTGGCGGACGCCGGCTGGCGACCGCCGCAGGCGGAGTCCCGCCTGTACCGCGGCGAGCTGGTCGAGGTCGGCGGGCACCTGGGCCGCTACGAGGTCAGCGTGCGTGCCGGCGAACTGCTCGGCAACCCGCGCAGCATCGACAACCGCCGTTTCTTCGACCTGGTGTTCGACCTGCAGACGCCGCCGCTGCAGCCGATCGAGCGGCGCCCGCCCGGCTACTACGCCCCCGCGGGCGACCCGGCCGCGCTGGCCGCGGCGCTGGCCGAAGCCGGCGACCTGGTCGGCGAGTTCGAGAAGCCGGTCTACATCCGCTACGCCCCCGACCTGTGCGCCCGCGGCGCCAGCGGGCTGACCGGCTGCACCCGCTGCGCCGAGGTCTGCCCGGCCTGGGCGATCACCCCCGGTGCCGAGAACATCGCCATCGACACGCAGCTGTGCCAGGGCATCGGGCCGTGCGC
>DATCZX010000388.1:0-7809 GCA_036525695.1 Gammaproteobacteria bacterium
GGTTGGTTGGTGGTGGCAGCGTTGTTGGTGGGTCATGGGTTGGACGGGGGGGCGAGAATCGCGGCGGGGACGCCGCTCCTACGGTGGAGATGGGTGTGGATGGGGAGGTCCGTGCTGGGTAAGGGCCGGAGGATGGCGGCCGCGGGCCGCCCTATATCGGCTGGGGAGTGGCGGGGGATGGCGGCCGCGGGCCGCCCTATGTCGACTTTGGCCGTAGCCTCCATGCGGGGGAGTGGGGTGGCGAGGTGCGGGGCGCTTTCCCACCGAGAACTACTCGAACCCTCACCCCCGGCCCCTCTTCCTGGGAGGGAGAGGGGAGAACGGGTTCCGACCTCCGCCTGGTCCTCCCGGCCGGCGCGCCACTTCGCTACAGCGCAAGCCGTTGCCGAGCTCTGCTGACGGCATCCTGAACGGTTGCATATAGCGCCTGCTGCGATGCAGCGTGCCTGGCCCGCTCAATTGGAACCTCGGGCAGATTCATCTACTATTGTCAGGTACCTAGAACAAGGCGTAAGCGCGCCACCCGGAGTCCCATGCCGTGTCAGTGACAGCCTCCAGCATGCAGTTGAGCGGCCTCGCCCGCCGCCTCGTGGCCGATGGGCTGCTCAGCGAGGCCGACGCCCAGGCCGCGATCGAGGCGGCAACCAAGGCCAAGGTGCCGCTGGTCACCCAGATCGTCGAGGACGGGCTGGCCAAGAGCCGCGACATCGCCGCGGCGGCCAGCGACGAGTTCGGGGTGCCGCTGTTCGACCTCAAGGCGATCGACCCCGAGGCGATCCCGAAGAATATCGTCGACGAGAAACTGATCCGCCAGCACCACGCGCTGCCGCTATTCAAGCGCGGCAAGCGGCTGTTCGTCGCGGTCTCCGACCCGACCAACATGGCCGCGCTGGACGAGATGAAGTTCCACGCCGGGATGAACACCGAGGCGATCCTGGTCGACGAGGACTCGCTGACGCTGACCATCGAGAAGGCCCTCGAGGACGACATGGAGGAGATGACCGGGGGCCTCGACGAGGACCTCGACAACCTCGAGGTCGCCGAGGAGGGCGAAGCGGGAGGCGGCGAAGACACCTCGGGCGTCGACGAGGCGCCGGTGGTGCGCTTCGTCAACAAGGTGCTGATGGACGCGATCAAGAAGGGCGCGTCGGACATCCACTTCGAACCCTACGAGAAGACCTACCGCGTGCGCCTGCGCACGGACGGCGTGCTCTACGAGGTCGCCTCGCCGCCGGTCCAGCTCGGCTCGCGGCTGTCGGCGCGCATCAAGGTGATGTCGCGCCTCGACGTCTCCGAGCGGCGCGTGCCGCAGGACGGCCGCATCAAGCTGAAGCTGTCGAAGACCCGCGCGATCGACTTCCGCGTCAGCACCTGCCCGACGCTGTTCGGCGAGAAGGTGGTAATGCGTATCCTCGACCCGTCGAGCGCCAAGATGGGCATCGACGCGCTCGGCTACGAGGCGATCCAGAAAGAGCGCTTCATGTCGGCGATCAAGCGCCCGTACGGCATGGTCCTGGTCACCGGGCCGACCGGTTCCGGCAAGACGGTGTCGCTGTACACCGCGGTCAACATCCTGAACCAGCCGGACGTCAACATCTCCACCGCCGAGGACCCGGTCGAGATCAACCTGCCGGGGGTCAACCAGGTCAACATCGACGAGAAGACCGGGATGGACTTCCCGAAGGCGCTGAAGGCCTTCCTGCGCCAGGACCCGGACATCATCCTGGTCGGCGAGATCCGCGACCTGGAAACCGCGAGCATCGCGGTGAAGGCCGCGCAGACCGGCCACCTGGTGCTCTCGACGCTGCACACCAACGACGCGCCGCAGACCCTGACCCGTCTCGCCAACATGGGCGTGCCGCCGTTCAACATCGCCTCGTCGGTGCACCTGATCATCGCCCAGCGCCTCGGCCGGCGGCTGTGCAGCAACTGCAAGCAGCCCGAGGAGATCCCGCACGAGACCCTGCTGCAGGAGGGCTTCACCGAGGAGCAGCTGGCCGATAACCCGACCATCTACGGGCCGGTCGGCTGCAGCATGTGCACCAAGGGCTACAAGGGGCGCGTAGGCATCTACCAGGTGATGCCGATCTCCGAGGCGATGGGCCGGATGATCATGGAGGGCTGCAACTCGATGCAGCTCGCCGACCAGGCCGCCGAGGAGGGGATCAACGACCTGCGCAAGTCGGGGCTGATGAAGATCCTGCAGGGCGTGACCAGCCTCGAGGAAATCAACCGCGTGACCAAGGACTGATCGATGGCGAAGGCCGCTACCAAGGACAAGAAGCTCGAGGAGGTCGTCTGGGCCTGGGAAGGGACCGACGCCAAGGGCAAGCGGATGAAGGGCAACCTCACCGCGAACAGCGAGGCCATGGTCAAGTCCGAGTTGCGCCGGATGGGCGTCAACCCGGTCAAGATCAAGAAGAAGGGCAAGCGCCTCGGCGGTGGCAAGGCGATCACGGCGAAGGACATCGCGCTGTTCACCCGCCAGCTGGCGACGATGATGCAGGCCGGCGTGCCGCTGGTGCAGGCGTTCGACATCGTCGGCCGCGGCCACGAGAACCCGCGGATGCAGGAACTGATCCTGACCGTCAAGGGGGACATCGAGGGCGGCAACACGCTGGCCGAGTCGCTGAAGAAACACCCGATGCACTTCGACGACCTGACCTGCAACCTGGTCGAGGCCGGCGAGCAGGCCGGTATCCTCGAGGGGCTGCTGGACAAGATCGCCACCTACAAGGAGAAGACCGAGGCGATCAAGGGCAAGATCAAGAAGGCGCTGACCTACCCGATCGCGGTCATGGTGGTCGCGGTGATCGTCACCGCGATCCTGCTGATCTTCGTCGTGCCGACCTTCGAGGAACTGTTCGCCGGCTTCGGCGCCGACCTGCCGGCGTTCACGCAGATGGTCATCGACATGTCGAAGTTCCTGCAGACCAAGGGCTACATCGTTGCCGCGGTGCTGTTCGGTAGCGGCTACGCCTTCGTCACCGCGAAGAAGCGCTCGAAGGCCTTCCGCGATTTGCTCAGCCGGCTGTCGCTGAAGATCCCGATCTTCGGCCCGATCCTCGAGAAGGCCTCGATCGCCCGCTTCGCGCGCACGCTGTCGACCATGTTCGCCGCCGGCGTGCCGCTGGTCGAGGCGATGGTCTCGGTGGCCGGTGCCTGCGGCAACATCGTCTACTACGAGGCGACGATGATCATGCGCGACGACGTCGCCACCGGCCAGCAGCTGCAGCTGAGCATGCGCAACACCGGGCTGTTCCCGAACATGGTGGTGCAGATGGTCGCCATCGGCGAGGAGTCCGGCTCGCTCGACGCGATGCTCGGCAAGGTCGCCGACTTCTACGAGGAGGAGGTCGACAACGCGGTCGACTCGCTGTCGAGTCTGATGGAACCGATCATCATGGCGTTCCTCGGCATCGTCGTCGGCGGCCTGGTGGTGGCGATGTACCTGCCGATCTTCAAGCTCGGCGCGGTCGTCTGAGTCCGCAGCGCGCACCCCGCTAAGTGCCGCTGTTCGCGCCGCTCGAGCAGTCACCGCTGCTGCTGATGCTGGTCGCCGCCCTGTTCGGGGCGGTGACCGGCAGCTTCCTCAACGTCGTGATCCACCGCCTGCCGCGGATGCTCGAGCGCGGCTGGCGGCAGCAGTGCGACGAGCTGCTGCACGAGGGCTCCGCCGAGGCACCGCCCGAGGGGCGCTACGACCTGGTGCAGCCGGCCTCGCACTGCCCGCGGTGCCGGGCGCCGATCCGCGCCTACGACAACATCCCGCTGCTCAGCTACCTGCTGCTGCGCGGCCGCTGCCGCGCCTGCCACCACCCGATCCCGCTGCGCTACCCGCTGGTCGAGGCGTTCACCGCGCTGTTGACCGCGCTGGTGGCCTGGCGCTTCGGCGTCAGCTGGGAGACGCTGGCCGCGGTGCCGCTGACCTGGGCACTGGTCGCGCTGACCTTCATCGACCTCGACCGCCAGCTGCTGCCCGACGCGATCACGCTGCCGCTGCTCTGGTGCGGGCTGCTGGTCAACCTGGGTGGGCTGTTCGCCGACCTGCCCGCCGCGGTGATCGGCGCGGTGGCCGGCTACCTGAGCCTGTGGCTCGTCTACCACGCCTTCCGGCTGCTGACCGGCAAGGAGGGGATGGGCTACGGCGACTTCAAGCTGCTCGCGGTGTTCGGCGCCTGGCTCGGCTGGCAGCAGCTGCCGCTGGTGGTGCTGCTGTCGTCGCTGGTCGGCGCCGTGGTCGGGGTGGCGCTGCTGCTGCTCGGCCGCCACGCGCGCGGCACGCCGATGCCGTTCGGGCCGTTCCTCGCCGCGGCCGGCTGGGTCGCGCTGCTGTGGGGCGACGCGCTGGTCGGCGGCTACCTCGACTGGGCGCGGCCGCTGCAGTGAGATGCTGATCGTCGGCCTGACCGGGGGCATCGGCAGCGGCAAGTCGACCGTCGCCGAGCTGTTCGCCGCCCGCGGCGTGCCGTGCATCGACGCCGACCGGCTGGCGCGCGAGGTGGTGGCGCCGGGCGAGCCGCTGCTGGCGACCCTGTTCGCCGAGTTCGGCAGCGAGCTGCGCGCCGCCGACGGCGGCCTCGACCGGCGCGCGCTGCGCGAGCGGGTGTTCGCCGACCCCGCGCTGCGCCGCCGGCTCGAGGCGCTGCTGCACCCGGCGGTCTACCGCGCGCTGGCGGCGCGCGTCGCGGCGCTGCAGGCGCCGTACTGCGTGGTGGCGATCCCGCTGCTGGTCGAGACCGGGGCAGAGCGGCGCGTGCACCGCGTGCTGGTGGTCGACGCCGACCCGGACGACCAGGTGGCCCGGGTCACCGCCCGCGACGCGGTCGCCGCCGGGCAGGTCGCGGCGATCCTCGCCAGCCAGGCGAGCCGCGAGCAGCGGCTGCAGGCGGCCGACGACGTGATCGACAACCGCGGCGACCCGGGCGGACTCGAGGCGCAGGTCGAGGCGCTGCACCGGCGCTACCTGGCGCTGGCCGCGTCGTGCGACTGGCCCTCGCCGTTCGCGGCAAGCGCCTGAGGGCCGAAAACCCGCAACGCCGCGGTGATATAGTTAGCCGGCATCGGGACCAACCCGAATCACCCCATGCCGCGCGGACACGGACGCGTGGATGCCAACGCGGATCGCACCCTTGCACAACCGGGTCTACTACGAACAGCCGCTGAACGAGCGAATCCGCACCTTCCTGCGGCTGGAGCTGCTGTTCCAGCAGGCGTGGTACCACCTGCACGGCGAGTCGCCGTGGGACAGCCGCGCCGCGCTGAACGCGATGATCGACATGTTCAGCGTGTTCGGCCGCAGCGACCTGAAGACCGAGGTGCTGAAGGAGCTCGAGCGGCAGACCGCGACGCTCGGCAAGATGGAGCGCAGCCCCGGCGTCGACCGCGCCCGGCTGGCCGAGATCCTCGACGAGCTGGAGCGCCTGACCGACCGCCTGTACACCAGCAGCGGCCAGCCCGGGCAGACGCTGAAGCACCACGAGCTGCTGGCCAGCATCCGCCAGCGCAGCACCATCCCCGGCGGCACCTGCCCGTTCGACCTGCCGGCCTACCACTACTGGCTGCAGGAGCCGGTGCAGGCGCGCATCGACACGGTCAAGGCGTGGCTGGCCACCTTCGGCCCGATCCAGCAGGCGATCGAGCTGGTGCTGCGCCTGACCCGGCACAGCGCCGTGCCGACGCAGGAGCTCGCCAGCGAGGGGTTCTACCAGCGCAACCTCGACCCGAACCTGCCGTGCCAGATGATCCGCGTCGGCGTCGACGGTGCGACCGCCTGCTTCGCCGAGATCAGCGGCGGGCGCCACCGCTTCACCGTGCGCTTCCTCGAGCAGCCGAAGCTCGAGGAGCGCCCCTTGCAGACCCAGGCCGACATCGCCTTCGACCTGACCTGCTGCATCCTGTGAAGCCGTCGCCGCGCAGAGGGACGCTCGAGGTCGCCTGCCCCAACTGCGGGGCGACGGTGCGCTGGGAAGCGAGTTCCCGCTTCCGCCCGTTCTGCTCCGAGCGCTGCCGGCTGATCGACCTCGGCGAGTGGGTCGACGGCGGCCGCGCCATCCCCGGCGACGGGCGCGTCGACGGCGAACCCGGGCCCGACGAAGGCGACCGCTGAGCGGGCTCAGCGCGGTGGCGCGTCGGCGGCGTCCCGGCCCCAGAACCCCCCGATCCCCGCGACCCCGTACCCCCCGGCACGGCGCACCGCGTCGAGGTCGTCGACCGCGCAGCCGCCGAGCGCGTAGACCGGCAGGCCGCTGGACGGGGCCAGCCGCGCGAAGCCCTCCCAGCCCAGCGCCGGCTGGCCGGGGTGGCTGGCGGTCGGGCGCAGCGGGGAGAGGGTGACGAAATCGACGCCGCGCGCGCGGGCCAGGGCCAGCTCGGCGGCATCGTGGCAGGAGGCCGCGACCAGGAACCCGGGCGGCAACCCCGCGCGCGTGAACCCGGCCAGCCGGGCGCTGCTCAGGTGCACCCCGTGCGCGCCCCACGCGGCGGCCTGGGCCGGCTCGGCGTTGACCAGCAGCGTGGCCCCGGCCGCCCGGCAGCGCGCGGCAGCCGACCCGGCCAGGGCCGCGAGCTCCGCGGCCGGCAACCGCTTCGCGCGCAGCTGCAGCAACCGTGCGCCGCGTGCCAGCACCCGCTCCAGGCGCCGCAGCCAGGCCGCGGCAGAGCCCGCCTCGTCGCTGATCACGTAGGTCGGCGGCAGCCGCAGCGCGGTCAGCACCGGGCGGTCGGCGGCGGGGAACTCGGCCGGGTCGAGCGTCGTCGCGTCCGCCCAGCGCAACGCCTGCCCCTCGTGCGGGTGCGGCTCGCCGCTCCAGCGGTCGACCTCGCGGACGTCGAGCAGCACGCGCAGGTCGTGGTAGGCGTGGTCGACCAGCAGCAGCGGCCGGCTGCCGGCGGCGACGATGCCGAGCTCCTCGCGCAGCTCGCGGCACAGCGCCGCGTCCGCGCCCTCCCCCGGCTCGACCTTGCCGCCCGGGAACTCCCACAACCCGCCCTGGTGCAGGTGGTCGGGGCGGCGGCTCAGCAGCACCCGGCCCGCGGCATCGCGGAGCACGGCGGCGACGACGTGGAGCGGGGCCTTTGCGCTCATCGCCAACCCGGGGTCATATCATGCGCGGAGATCAGCGCGTTCATCGGTGGCCGTTGATGGGCACGCTGCGCTTTGCCCATCCTACGGGGCTGCGGGAGTTCCCGTAGGTCGGGCTTCAGCCCGACGAAGCGCTGTGTCGGGCTAAAGCCCGACCCACGTACGAAAACGGGCTGGGTGCTACACGCGACGCCTTCTTCCTGTGGGTCGGGCTTCAGCCCGACTGGACTCCGCGTCGGGCTGCAGCCCGACCTGCAGGGAACGGGCACCGGTCCCGGGCCGCGTCGGCACGCCGCCGTCAGGTCCGGTACTCCGCGTTGATGGTCACGTAGGCGTGCGACAGGTCGCAGGTCCAGAGCCAGTCGGACGCCTCGCCGCGCCCGAGGTCGACGCGGATGGTGATCTCCGCGCGGCCCATCACCCGCTGCCCCTCCTCCTCGCGGTAGGCCGCGGCGCGGCCGCCGCGCTCGACGATGCGCACCTCGTCGAGCTCGATGGCGACCCGCTCGAGCTCGAGCTGCTCGACCCCGGCGCGGCCGACGGCGGCGAGGATCCGCCCCCAGTTGGGGTCGGAGGCGAAGAACGCGGTCTTGACCAGCGGCGAGTGGGCGATGGTCTCGGCGACCCGGCGGCACTCGGCGGCCTCGCGACCGCCGTCGACCCGCACGGTGATGAACTTGGTCGCCCCCTCGCCGTCGCGGACGATGGAGATCGGAAGAGCACAC
>DATCZX010000389.1:0-6468 GCA_036525695.1 Gammaproteobacteria bacterium
ATCATGGGCTTCATGAAGAAGGACCAGCACATCGACCCCGACCTGTTCGACGTCTTCGTGCGCGAGAAGGTATACATGGAGTACGCCAACCGCTTCATGCGGCCCGAGCAGATCGACGAGGTCGACGAGAGCAAGATCCCCGGCTACGGGGGCTGAGCGCCCCGCCCGGGGGCTTCGTCAGCGTGGCATGGGCACCGGCCGGGTAGCCACGGGAGCGGGCGCAGCGCGCCGCCGCCGGGCGCTCAGCCGCCGTTCGGCACCAGCGCCGGGTTGGCGTTCAGGCCGCCCTTCAGCACGAAGGCATCGAAGCCGCGCTCGTTGAGCAGGAACGCGGCCGCCGAGCTGCGGCTGCCGGTGTCGCAGCAGACCACGAAGCGGCTGCCACGGGTCAGCGTCTTGGCCTTCAGCCGCAGCGAGTGGAACGGCATGTTCAGGCTGCCGTCGATGCGGCGCTGCTCGTACTCGGCCGGCAGGCGCACGTCGAGCCACTGCGCGCCCTTGGCGATCATCTCCTGCGCGGTCTTCAGGTCGACCCAGTTCAGCAGCGGCTCCTTCAGCAGCTTCATGAAGTCGTCCTTCGACAGCCGCACCAGCTCGCCGTCGCTGAGCATGGTCACCGTGGCGTTGCGCTTGTCGCTGGAGAGCAGCGCCTCCTCGCCGAAGCTGTCGCCGACGGCCAGCGTCGCCAGCTTGACCCCCTGCGGGTGGGCCCGGGTCTTGCGCGTGACCGCGCAGTGGCCGCGCTTGATGATGTAGTAGTAGTCGCCCTCCTCGCCCTGGCGGATCACCGTCTGGCCGGCGCGGCAGCTGACCGTCTCCATGCGCATGAACATCGCCTGGATGTTGGCCGGCGGGATGCGGAAGAAGGCCTCGCGCGACAGGATCTTGGTCATCCAGTCGTTCTCGTCCTCCTCGTCCTCGTCGTGGTCGCTGATGTCGTCGACCACGTAGCCGCTGCTCTCGTGCCAGGTCAGCATGGTGTCGAGCATGTCGCTCTGGAAGCGCAGGAAGGCGATCCCGGTCTTCGCGGTCGCGGTGACCTGGCGCGGCTGGAACGGGGCCAGCGGGTGGCGGGTGGCGTCGGACCCTCCCTTGAGGGTCTTCATGACGTTGCTGCCGGTACCCAGCGCGACCTCGCCGTCGAGCAGGTAGATGGTGCGCCGGTCGGCCTCGCCCTGGCGGAACAGCACGTCGCCGGCCGGCAGGGTCTCCTGCGCGGCGACCGACGCCAGGCGCTCGACGTGCTCGCCGCTGAGCGCGTTGATCGGGACCAGGTTACTGAGGAGCTTCTTGTCGACCATCGGCTGTCCTTGCTCCGCTACCCGGCAGTGCAGCGAACGCTGCCGGCACCGCGCACCGGAGCAGGTAACTTACCGGGCCACCCCAAAGCGTGCAAGGGCAAAACCGCGGCAGGCACGTCCGCCGGGCTCACAGCGGCGCCCGGCGGTCGTCCGGGGCGCGCTCGGCGAAGGCCGCGTAGTGCGAGGTGATCGTGCTGACCACCTCGGCCGGGTCGTCGAGCAGCTGCAGCAGCTCGAAGTCCCCGGGTGACAGGCAGCCGAGGCCGAGGGCGCGCTGGCGCAGCCAGTCGATCAGGCCTCCCCAGTAGTCGCTGCCGAACAGGATGATCGGGAAGTGGCGGATCTTGTCGGTCTGGGCCAGCGTCAGCGCCTCGAACAGCTCGTCCAGCGTGCCGAAGCCGCCCGGGAAGATCACGTAGGCGACGGCGTACTTGACGAACATCAGCTTGCGCACGAAGAAGTAGCGGAACTCCAGGTGGATGTCCTGGTGGCGGTTCGGCCGCTGCTCGTGCGGCAGCTGGATGTTCAGCCCGACCGACGGCGCGCCGTGGCCGTGGCAGCCCAGGTTGGCCGCCTCCATGATCCCGGGACCGCCGCCGGTGATGATCCCCATGCCGGCCCGCGCCAACCCCTCGGACACCTCCCGCGCGGCCTGGTAGTAGGGCGAACCGGCCTGCAGCCGCGAGCTGCCGAACACGGTCACCGCGGGTCCGAGCGCGCTCAGCGTCTCGATGCCGTCGATCAGCTCGGCCTGGATGCGGAACACGCGCCAGGTCTCGGAGGTGCGCAGGTCTTCGGGTTCGCCCTTGTTCAAGTTTTTCCTCCCAGGCCGGCTAGCAGGTCGGCGATGCGCCGCACCCCCTCGTCGAGGCGCGCTTCCGACGTGGTGTAGGCGAAGCGCAGGTGGCTGGTGGCGCGATGCTCGCCGAAGTCGATCCCCGGGGTCACCGCGACCCCCGCCTCCTCGAGCAGCCGACGCCCGAGTTCCTGGCTGTCGTCGGTGAACCGACTGCAATCGGCGTACAGGTAGAACGCCCCCTGCGGCGTCACCGGGATGCCGAAGCCGAGGTCGCGCAGTGCCGGCAGCAGCCGGTCGCGGCGGCGGGCGAACTCGGTCCGCCGCTGCTCCAGCAGCACGCGGGTGGCCGGCTCGAAGGCGGCCAGCGCGGCGTACTGGGCCGGGGTCGACGGCGCCAGGTAGATGTTCTGCGCGAGCTTCTCGACGGCCCGCAACAAGTCCGGCGGCACCACCATCCAGCCCAGTCGCCAGCCGGTCATGCCGAAGAACTTGGAGAAGCTGTTGATCACGATGACCCGCTCGGAGAGCGTCGCCGCGGTCACCTCCGGCGCGCCGTAGACCAGGCCGTGGTAGATCTCGTCGACCAGCAGCATGCCGTCGCGGGACTCCACCGCGCGGCACAGCGCGGCGAGCTGGCCCGCGTCGAGCAGGGTCCCGGTCGGGTTCGACGGCGTCGCCACCAGCGCCGCGCGGGTGCGCGCGTCCCAGGCCTCGAGCAGCCGCCCGGCGTGCAGCTGGTAGCCCTCCTCCGGCCCCACCGGCAACGCCACCGGCTCGCCCTCGAACAGGCGCACGAAGTGGCGGTTGCACGGGTAGCCCGGGTCGGCCAGCAGCACGCGGTCGCCGGGATCGAGCAGCGCGCCGAAGGCCAGCAGCAGCGCCCCCGAGCCGCCCGGGGTGACGACGATCCGCTCGGGCGCCACGTCGGCGCCGTAGTAGTCGCGGTAGTGGCCCGAGATCGCCGCGCGCAGCTCGGGGATGCCGAGCGCCGGGGTGTAGCGGGTGCGCCCGGCCTCCAGCGCGCGGTGCCCGGCGGCGACGATCGGCTCCGGCGTCGGGAAGTCCGGCTCGCCGACCTCCATGTGGACGATGTCGCGCCCGGCGGCCTCGAGCTGCTTGGCGCGGGCGAGCAGTTCCATGACGTGGAACGGCGCGATGTGCTCGATGCGTGCCGCGGTGCGCAACGGCCCGCTCACGGCGTGGAGCCCGCGGCGAGCAGCGCGGCGACGCGCTGCAGGTCGGCCTCGGTGTCGACGCCGTGGCCGGGCAGCTCGGCGGCCTCGGCCACGTGGATCCGCCCGCCGTGCCACAGCACGCGCAGCTGCTCGAGCGACTCGAGCGACTCCAGCGGGCTGGCGGCGAGCGCGGCGTAGCGGCGCAGGAAGCCGGCGCGGTAGGCGTAGATGCCGACGTGGCGGCGGTGCTCGGGGCCGGGCGTGGCGCTGCCGGGCGCGGCGGCGAAGCGCTCGCGGTCCCACGGGATCGGCGCGCGGCTGAAGTAGAGCGCGAAGCCGGCGCCGTCGGTGACCACCTTGACCACGTTGGGGTCGAACAGCTCGGCGGCGCCGCGCAGCGGCGTCGCCAGCGTCGCCATGTCCGCCGCCGGCTGCGCGTCGAGGTCCGCGGCGACGTCGCGCAGCAGCCCCGGCGGCACCAGCGGCTCGTCGCCCTGCAGGTTGACCACCAGCGTGCCGTCGGGCCAGCCGCGCTGCGCCACCACCTCGGCGATGCGCGCGGTGCCGGAGGGGTGGTCGGCCGCGGTCATGCAGACGCGGGCGCCGAAGGCCAGCGCGGCGTCGGCGATGCGCGGGTCGTCGGTGGCCACCAGCACCTCGGCGCCGCTGGCCGCGGCGCGCTCGTGCACGTGCTGCAGCAGCGGCTTGCCGGCGAGGTCGCGCAGCGGCTTGCCCGGCAGCCGGGAGGCGCCGTAGCGCGCCGGGATCACGACCTTGAACTGCAGCGCGGCCACGACCCGGCCTCAGACCTCCTCGTCGTCGGCCAGGCGGCGCGCCTCGTCCTCGAGCATCACCGGGATGCCGTCGCGGATCGGGTAGGCGAGGCGGTCGGCACGGCAGACCAGCTCCTCGGCCTCGCGGTCGTGCAGCAGCGGGCCCTTGCACAGCGGGCAGACCAGGATCTCAAGCAGTTTGCTGTCCATCGACACTCCATTCTCTGAGCGCGTGCCGCAGCCGGATCTCCAGCTGCGGGCTGAGCTCGGCGGTGACCGGGCAGAACCAGGTGTCGGGCCCGGCGAAGGCCTCGCACTTGACCGCGTCCTTCTCCGTCATCAGCACCGGCAGGCCGTCGTCGAAGTCGAGGTCCTCCGGGACGAAGCGGTGGTGGTCCGGCAACGGGTGCGCGATCACCTCGAGGCCCTGGCGGCGCAGGCTGCGGAAGAAGCGCTCGGGGTGGCCGATCCCGGCCAGCGCGTGCACCCTCCGCCCGCTGAACGCCGCCAGCGCCCGCCGCTCCTCCGGCGCCGTGACCCGGCAGGCGCTGTCGCCGACCAGCTGCATGCCGAACTCGCCCCGCAGCGGCGTGCCGTTGCAGACGATGATATCAACATCGCGCAGCCGCCGGCGCGGCTCGCGCAACGGCCCGGCCGGCAGGCAGCGGCCGTTGCCGTGACGGCGCACGCCGTCGATCACCGCGATCTCGAGGTCGCGCACCAGCGCGTAGTGCTGCAGGCCGTCGTCGGCGACGATGACGTCGCAGCCGTGGTGCTCGAGCAGCGCGCGCGCGGCGGCGGCGCGGTCGGGGCCGACCGCGACCGGGCAGCGGCAGTGGCGCGCCAGCAGCACCGGCTCGTCACCGACCGTCGCCGGGTCGCTGTCCGGGCGCACCTGCTGCGGCCACAGCCGCGCGGCGCCGCCGTAGCCGCGGCTGACCACCCCGGGCCGGTAGCCGAAGCGCTGCAGGCAGCCGACCAGCCAGGCGACGAACGGGGTCTTGCCGGTGCCGCCGACGGTCAGGTTGCCGACCACGATCACCGGCACCGGCACGCTGGCGCTGTGGAACACCCCCTCCTGGTAGCCGCGCCGGCGGAACAGCGCGAGCAGCGCGTAGGCCCAGCCGAGCGGGATCAGCGGCCAGCCGAGCGGGTGGCCGTGGTACCAGATGCGCTCGTACAGCGGGGCGGATGCCGGGGACGGCGCCGGCGCGCGAATCTCGCGGCGTGCCATCGTGGTTCACTCGGCGGGCGGCTCGGCCGGCTCCTTGATCACGAACGAGATCTGCACGATGCCGATCTGCCGCGCGGCGTCCATCGCGCGGATCACCGCCTGGTGCGGGGTGCTCGCGTCGGCGTTGATCACCAGCGGCTGCTCGCGATCGTCGCCCGCCACCCGGGCCAGCGCGCGCTTCAGCGTGTCGAGCTCGCTGTTCAGCACCTGCTGGTCGCCGAGGTAGTAGCGGCCGTCGCCGTCGATCACCAGCTCGAGCGCCTTGCGCCCCGACTCCGCCACCTCGCCGTCGGCCTCCGGCAGGACGATCTGCAGCTCGGCGAAGCGGTCGAAGGTGGTCGACACCATGAAGAAGATCAGCAGCAGGAAGACGACGTCGATCAGCGCGGTCAGGTTGACGTCGACCGCGCGGTCGCGGCGTCGCGCGCGCAGGTTCACGCCGCAGCCTCCTCCACTTCGACCTCTGCCTCCGCCGCGTCGAGCAGCTCCCCCTCGCGGCGGCCGTGCATCACCTCGACCATCTTCAGCGCCTCCTCTTCCATCTGCATCACCAGCTCGTCGACGCGGCCGGTGAAGTAGCGGTGGAACATCAGGCTCGGGATGGCGACCGAGAGCCCGGCCGCGGTGGTGATCAGCGCCTGCGAGATGCCGCCGGCGAGCACCCCGGGGTTGCCGACGCCGTGGGTCACCAGCGCCGAGAAGACCTGGATCATGCCGATCACCGTGCCGAGCAGGCCCAGCAGCGGCGAGATCGAGGCGATGGTGCCGAGGGTGTTCAGGTAGCGCTCGAGCTGGTGCACCACCTGGCGACCGGTCTCCTCGATGCTCTCCTTCATCACCTCGCGCGCGTGGTGGCGGTTCATCAGGCCGGCGGCGAGGATGCGCCCGAGCGGCGAGTTGTTGCGCAGCCGGGTCAGCTGCGTGCCGTCGAGCTGGCCGTGGCGGTGCAGGTTCCAGACCTGCGCGACCAGGTGCCTGGGGATCACCCGGCGCCGCTGCAGCGACCAGAAGCGCTCGGCGGTGATCGCCAGCGCCAGGATCGAGCAGGCGATGATCGGGATCATCAGCCAACCGCCGGCCTTCACCAGTTCCAACACGGTACGCACGCTCCGGGGAATACGACAGGCCGTCGATCATACTGTAAGGACGCGGGACCCGGAAGGCGGCGCTGCACCGCCGTGGCGCT
>DATCZX010000390.1:0-2494 GCA_036525695.1 Gammaproteobacteria bacterium
CAGCACCGCCAGCGAGGCCCACATCAGGATCGCCACGCCGCCGATCAGCGTGCCGCGACGGGTGGGGTGCGAGTCTGCGCCGTGCATCGTCTCGTTCACGCTTTGGGGGCGCGGATTGTAACGCCCCGCGGGCGCCCGATGGACACCCCGGGGGGGCTCGGCCATGCTTGTGTCGGTCCAGCAAACCCGGAGCTCGAGGATGCGCGTCTGCCCCGCGCCTGAAGTTCGGCAAACCGCCAGGCAGCGGCAGGCCGCCGGCGTGACCGACCGTTTGCGCCGGGTGGCCGGGCCGCGACGCGTGCAGCTCCACCGGTAATCGCACTGTGGCCGAATCCGTGACGCCGGCGGGGCTCGAGCGGGAACTGGAGAACCTGCTGCAAGGTGCGCGCGGGACGGCCACGCCTGCAGCGGCCGGACCCGGCGACCTGGAAGTCGCGGCGGCGTTGGAACTGTTCGAGTCGCAGCTGCTCAGCCGCGAGCTCGACTACGCGGCGCGCGCGCTGCGCCGGCGCGATCGCGGCTACTACACCATCGGCAGCGCCGGCCACGAGGGTGACGCGGTGCTCGGCCGCGCGACCCGGCCCACCGATCCGGCCTTCCTGCACTACCGCAGCGGCGCGCTGGTGCTGGAGCGCGGCCGTGCCCGGCCCGACCTCGACCTGGTCGAGGCGACCCTGCTGGGCATGCTCGCCAGCCGCGACGAGCCGATCGCCGGCGGCCGCCACAAGGTCTGGGGCAGCGCGCCGCTGTGGATCGTGCCGCAGACCAGCACCATCGCCAGTCACCTGCCGAAGGCGGTCGGCACCGCGGTGGCGATCGGCCGTGGCGGCCAGCTGCCGGTGCCGCGCGACAGCGTGGTGCTGTGCAGCTTCGGCGACGCCAGCGCCAACCACGCGAGCGCCACCAGCGCGTTCAACACCGCCGCCTGGACCGCGTTCCAGGGGCTGCCGGTGCCGGTGCTGTTCGTCTGCGAGGACAACGGCCTGGGCATCTCGGTGCCGACGCCGCGCGGCTGGATCGAGGCGCGGCTGCGGCCGCAGTTCGGCGACGGCTGGTTCAGCGCCGACGGCTGCGCCCTCGACGACGCCTGGCGCACCGCGGCGGCGGCGGTCGACTACTGCCGGCGCACGCGCCGGCCGACGTTCCTGCACCTGCGCGTGGTGCGCCTGCTCGGCCACGCCGGCAGCGACGTCGAGAGCGCCTACCGCGCTGCCGAGGCGATCGCCGCCGACGTGCCGCGCGACCCGCTGCTAGGCAGCGCGCGCTGGCTGCTGAGCCACGGCGGCTGCAGCGCCGGGCGGCTGCGCGAGCTCTGGGGCGCGGTTCGCGAGCGCGTGGCGACGACCGCCGAGCGGGCGCTCGCCGCGCCGTCGCTGACCAGCCGCGCCGAGGTGATGGCGCCGCTGGCGCCGCTGCACGCCGACGCGGTCGCGGCCGAGGCGACGCGCAGCGACTTCGGCCCGGCGCGGGCGCGCGCGTGGGGCGACGCGGGGCTGCCCGAGGAGGGGCCGCCGCGCCACCTCGCGGTGCAGCTGAACCGCGCGCTGACCGACCTGCTGGCGCAACACCCCGAGGCGCTGCTGTTCGGCGAGGACGTCGCGCGCAAGGGCGGCGTGTACAACGTCACCCCCGGCCTGCAGGCGCGCTTCGGTGCGCGCCGGGTGTTCGACACGCTGCTCGACGAGACCTCGATCCTCGGCATGGCGCAGGGCGCGGGCCTGCTCGGCGCGCTGCCGTTCCCGGAGATCCAGTACCTCGCCTACCTGCACAACGCGATCGACCAGCTGCGCGGCGAGGCGGCCTCGCTGCAGTTCTTCTCGCAGGGGCAGTACCGCAACCCGATGCTGCTGCGCATCGCCGGCCTCGGTTACCAGAAGGGCTTCGGCGGCCACTTCCACAACGACAACGGCCTCGCCGCGCTGCGCGAGATCCCCGGGCTGGTGCTCGCCTGCCCGAGCCGCGGCGACGACGCGGTCGGCCTGCTGCGCACCTGCGCCGCGCTGGCCCGGGTCGACGGGCGCGTGGTGGTGTTCCTCGAGCCGATCGCGCTGTACATGACCCGCGACCTGCACGCGCCCGGCGACGGCCTGTGGGAGACCGCTTACCCGGCGCCGGGCACGGCGGTGCCGTTCGGCGCCGCGCGCGTCTACGCCGGGGAGGCGCGCGACCTGCTCGTCGTCACCTACGGCAACGGCGTGCCGATGGCGCTGCGCGCCGCGCGTACCCTGGAGGATCGGCACGGACTCACGGTCCGCGTGTTCGACCTGCGCTGGCTGGCGCCGCTCGATCACGCCGCGGTCGCCGCGCACGCCAGGGCCTGCGGCCGCGTCGTGGTGCTCGATGAGGGGCGGCGCAGCGGCGGCATCGGCGAGGGGCTGGTCACCGGTCTGGTAGAGGCGGGCTGTGGCGGGCTGCCGATCCGGCTGGTCGCCGGAGCCGACAGTTACCAGCCGCTCGGTCCGGCCGCCGCGCTGGTGCTTCCCGGCGAGGCCGA
>DATCZX010000391.1:0-2221 GCA_036525695.1 Gammaproteobacteria bacterium
CTCGCCGGCGCGCCGGTGCCAGCCCTCGCCGACGAGCTCGCCGTCGCGCACCAGCACGCAGCCGACGCGCGGGTTCGGCCGCGTGTAGCGGCCGCGGCGCGCCAGCTGCAGCGCGCGCGCCATCCAGCGCTGGTCGGCGGCGTCGAACGCGGTCGCTGCGGCGGCCTCAGTCACGCTTGCGCCCGCCGTTGCGCCCCGCGCCCTCCTCGGGCAGCAGCGGCATCTGCTGCCGGCGCATGGTCGCCCCCGGCGCGCGCTCGAGCCGGTCGATCTCCTCGCGGAAGGCGTTGACGTCCTGGAAGCTGCGGTAGACCGAGGCGAAGCGCACGTAGGCGACCTCGTCGAGCTCGCGCAGCTCGTCCATCAGCCGCTCGCCGATCACCCGCGACGCCACCTCGCGCTCGCCGCTGGCGCGCAGCAGGCGCATCACCCGGGCCAGCGCCTGCTCGACCGCCTCGGTGTCGACCGGGCGCTTCTCCAGCGCGCGCAGGATGCCGTTGCGCAGCTTGGCCTCGTCGAACGGCACCCGGCTGCCGTCGCGCTTGACCACCCGCGGCATCACCAGCTCGGCGGTCTCGAAGGTGGTGAAGCGCTCGGCGCACTGCTGGCACTCGCGCCGGCGGCGCACGTGGGTGCCCTCGCCGGCGAGGCGGGAGTCGATCACCTTGGTCTCGGCGGCGCCGCAGAACGGGCAGTGCATCGGCGCGTCCCGGCGGGGTCCCCGTCAGCCGTAGACCGGGAAGCGCCGGCACAGCGCCAGCGCCTGCTCGCGGGCGCGGGCGATCGCCGCCGCGTCGCCGCGGCTGTCGATGACGTCGCACATCCAGCCGGCCAGCTCGCGGCACTCGGCCTCGCCGCAGCCGCGGGTGGTCACCGCCGGGGTGCCGACGCGGATGCCGCTGGTAATGAACGGCGACTGCGGGTCGTTCGGCACCGCGTTCATGTTGACGGTGATGTTGGCCGCGCCGAGCCAGGCGTCGACGTCCTTGCCGGTCAGCCCGGCCTGGATGAAGCTGACCAGGAACAGGTGGTTGTCGGTGCCGCCGGAGACGACGTCGTAGCCGCGCGCGATGAACACCTCGGCCATCGCCCTGGCGTTGACCACGACCTGCCCCTGGTAGGCCTTGAACTCAGCGCTCATCGCCTCCTTGAAGGCGACCGCCTTGGCCGCGATCACGTGCATCAGCGGGCCGCCCTGGGTGCCGGGGAAGACCAGCGAGTTGAGCTTCTTCTCGATCTCCGGGTTGGCCTTGGCCAGGATGATGCCGCCGCGCGGCCCGCGCAGCGTCTTGTGCGTGGTCGAGGTGGTGACGTCGGCGATCTGCACCGGGCTCGGGTAGTGGCCGGTCGCGACCAGCCCGGCGACGTGCGCCATGTCGACCAGCAGGAAGGCGCCGACCTCGTCGGCGATGGCGCGGAAGCGCTGCCAGTCGACCACCCGCGAGTAGGCGGAGAAGCCGGCGACGATCATCTTCGGCCGGTGCTCGCGCGCCAGCGCCTCGACCTGCGCGTAGTCGATCTCGCCGGTGGCCTTGTCCAGGCCGTACTGCACCGCCTGGTAGATCTTGCCGGAGAAGTTCGGCTTGGCGCCGTGGGTCAGGTGGCCGCCGTCGGCCAGGCTCATGCCGAGCACGGTGTCGCCGGGCTGGCACAGCGCCATGTAGACCGCGGCGTTGGCCTGCGAGCCGGAGTGCGGCTGGACGTTGGCGTAGTCGGCGCCGAACAGCGCCTTGACCCGCTCGAGCGCGAGGCGCTCGGCCACGTCGACGAACTCGCAGCCGCCGTAGTAGCGCTTGCCGGGGTAGCCCTCGGCGTACTTGTTGGTCAGCACCGAGCCCTGCGCCTGCATCACCCGCGGGCTGGCGTAGTTCTCCGAGGCGATCAGCTCGACGTGCTCCTCCTGGCGCCGCTCCTCGTCCTGGATCGCGGTCCACAGCTCGTCGTCGAAGCCGGCGATACGCATCTCTCTGGCAAACATCGGCCACCCCTGTAGGCGTCGGAGGAAGCAGGCGATTCTAACCCACCCGGGGGTGGCGGCCCAATCGCCGCGGGGGCGCGGCGCCTGGACCGAGCGCCCGCCACCCCGGCGCGATCCTCCTTCCCGGCGCCCGTTCGCCGCGGGGACGCGGCTCCTACAGGAGGAACCGCCAGCCTGGCAGGAGCGGCGACCTCGCAGCGATCGTCCTTCCTGGCGCCCTATCGCCGCGGGGACGCGGCTCCT
>DATCZX010000392.1:0-3576 GCA_036525695.1 Gammaproteobacteria bacterium
GGTAGTCCAGGCGCAAGGCCAGGTCGCTGGGTTCGAGATCGCCGCCGAGCGCTTCCTGCGCGGCCAGCGCCGTCTCGCTGAAATCCACCCGGCCCTGTTCACGAAACACCAGCCGCAGGTGCGCGGCCGACCCGCGCAATACGGTGAACATGGCCTCGATCATGGCCCATTCGTGGTCGGGGTAGACCGGGTCCGGCAGCAGGCGCAGCTCGTGCAACATCGCCGCGAGCCCGTCGTCGTGGCGCAGCGCGTCCAGCAGCCCGGCCATGGCCTGCTTGGCCGACCCGGCCTCCCCGCCGCCCGCGGGAAAACCGCTGCGCTTGTCCACTTGCGCCCGCCACGAGCCCTTTTGGGTAAGCAGCAGGTCCGCCAGGGCAGTCCAGGCCGGCAGGCCATCCAGCGTGGCCGGCGGCAGCGAGCGCAGGTCGCCGCAGGCTGCCAGCACGTGGCCGGCATCGAGCCGGGCGGAAGCGTAGCGGGCCAGCCGCGCCAGCTCCTCACCGAGCTCCGGCGCTATCGCCCGCCGCACCGCGGCCAGCTGCGCCGTCACGACCGCCTGCAGCGCCTGCTCGATCGCATCGCGCGGATTGGGCCGCATCAGGATGGGCAGCCACTGGTCCCGGCGCTCCAGCATGTCGGCCAACAGGCCGTGCAAGGCATCGAGATTGTTGTCGAGCTCCCCCAGGAGCAGCGCCAGCGCCGCACCGAGCTCCGAGCCGGACTCCAGTTCCGCCAGAGCCGACCGCGCGGCCGCCCGGTACAGCGGGCCGGCGTTTTCCTCGACCCGTGGCGGCTCGCCGAAACCGGAGCTCAGCGGCATCTGCCCGGCCAGGTATTGGCACAGCGAGTCGATCGTGCGGACGCGCAGCCGCTGGGGATTGTCCAGCAGCTTCCAGCCCTGGGCCTCCGCGTGGCGCAGGGCGGCGCCGGCCAATTGCCAGGTCTGCAGCTCCCACGGCTCGGCCGGTCGCGGCTGCCGCGCCGCGGCCAGCGCCTGCAGGATGCGGCCGCGCATCTCCGCTGCGGCCTTGCGGGTAAACGTGATGGCGACGATTTCTTCGGGATTCTCGGCCGTGGCCAGCAGGCGCAGAAAGCGCTGCGTCAGCAGACCGGTTTTGCCCGAGCCGGCCGGGGCCTGCACGATGAAGGAGCGCTCCGGGTCGAGCGCCGCCTGCCGCTGCGCGTGGTCGGCGGGTTTGCGCCAGGCCTCAGCCATCCTGCGCCCCCCCGTCCTCGCGCGCGTCTTCGTCGCCGCTGCCGCTCAACCGCTCGTGGACGCGGCACAGTGCAGCCAGTTCGCAGTGGGTGCTGGCGCACGTGGCCAGGCCTCTCTTCGGGTCGACCTCCGCGGCGCCCCCGCTGAATGCCGCCCCCAGGCTTTCCAGCACCACGCGCCAGTCCTCCAGCACGCGCGGCCACTGCCCGGTGGCCTGCCTGAGGTCCCCCTTGCGATTGACCGGCAAGCCGGGCAGCACGCCCTCGCCGCGCACCACCCCGCTGAATGCGGCCTGGTCGGCCCGGATCTGGGCGAAGGCCACGGCCGCCACCGGTCCGTCGCCGCCCGCCTGCTGCGCCGCCACCCCGTACAGCGGCAGCTGCGGATCCTCGGGCCGGTCACCGAACCAGCGCGCAGGCGTGACCTGGCCGGTCTTGTAGTCGAGCACCACGCGCGCGCCGTCCTCGAGTTCGTCGATCCGGTCCAGCTTCAGGTTCACCTGCACGCCGCCGGCGCAGAATTCGCGCTGCTCCTCGAACCCGATGACCCGGAACGGGCTGCGCTGTCGCTCGACTTCCAGCCAGGCCAGAATCTTTTCCTGCAGCCGGCTGGCCTCGAGCGATGCGTAGCGCTCCGTCAGGGTCGCGGGATTCCGCCGGCGCTGCAGCGCCAACGCCTCGGCGCTGCAGCGCTGCACCAGGTCACGCAATTCCTGCTCGCCGAGGGCCAGCAAGGACCGCTGAGTCTGCAGCTCGCGCCACAGCAACTCCATTACCCGGTGCATCAGGGTGCCGCTGCGCATGGGCCCGAGCCCTACCTGCGGGCGGTCCAGCGGCCTGGCGCCCAGCCGGTGCTCGGCAAAAGCCCGGAACGGGCACGCCGCCTGGTTGGCAAACACCCGGCTGCCCCCGGACACCCGGGGCTGGCGCAGCGGCAGCGGTCCGCTGTCCGGCAGCGGCTCCAGCGCCGCCGAGCGGCGGATGCGGACCGCCCAGAGGTCTTGCGGCTCCAGGCCGATATGCGCGGGCTCGGTCGACGGCAGCCCGGCGATCAACGGGCTGCATGCCAGTTCCTCGGCGCCGTCCCGCCCCGGGTAGCTGAATACGACTTCCGCTGCCGCGGCGGAAAGTTGTTCCGTCAGTTGCTGCGCCCAGGCGCGCTGGCGCTCCGGATCGCTGCTCGGCATACCCCGCTCCCGCTGCAATCCGAGCGGAATGAACGGATCGGGGACAGCCGGCGGCGGCCACACGCCATCGTGCAGCCCCATGACCCAAAGGTGGTCGAAACGCTGGCCGTTGGCTTCGTGCAGGCCCAGCACCTGCACCGGGACGTCGCGGGCCTGCGCCTGGAACAGGGTGTCACCGGCCAGGCGCCGCAACAGCGCCAGGGCGTCTGCCAGGGACAGTACGCCCAAAAAATCGGTCAGGCCGCTGAGCCGGGACAGCAGCTGGTTCCAGGCCTCGAGCGCCTGGAATTCCGCGCTGTCCAGCGGGCGCCCCTCCGGCCAGCCCGCCAGCCGCAGCCAGTCCGTGAAGCTGGCGGCCCAGGCGGCCGCATGCGCCCGCGCCGGCAACTCGCGTGACTTCTTTATCAGGGCCTCGAGGCGGGCCGCCAGCCCGGGGTCGCTCCACGGCTCGGGCATGCCCTCGCGGTTTTCCCTCCGGGTTTCGTAACGGACGCTGCCCAGCAGGAGCCCGGCCTCGCCGGTGGCGCGCAGTTGGCGGTCGAGCAGGGCCCGGCGCTGCAACTCCGCCCGGCGTTCCGGCGCCTCCCGCGGCAGCGCCCAGTGAGGTGAGGCCAGCAGGGCGCCCAGCGCCGACGCATCAGCCGGCGCCCGCGTCAGCGCCAGCAGGCCCAGCGCCGTCGCGACCAGGGGCTCCTCCGCCAGCGGCCGCCCCAGCGAGACATTCCACGGCCGCGGGCCGTGGGGCAGTGCGGGATGCAGCGTGCCGGGCGCCAGCGTCTTGCGCAGCGCGTGATCCAGCGCCGCGCGGATTTGGCCCAGGTCGGGCGCGACGATGCCGATGCGCGTTTGCGGGTCGGCCTGCAGCAGCCGCCGGGCCCAGGCGGATGCCAGGGCCATCTCGTGTTTCGCGTCGTCCGCCCGCAGGCAGCGCGTCCGGCTGCTCACGGCACTCATCGCGACCCATTTCACCAGGCAGCCGGCCGCGCGCAGGGCCGCGGCCAGCGCCTCCAGCCCCGGTTCCCGCTCATAGAAGCCGACCAGCAACAGCCGCTCGGGCACCGTGCAGCCCCCGCCCGGGATCACGGACCTGAGCAGGGCCGGCAGATCCGCTTCGGAGGCCAGTTCCTGCGCCCGGCAGCGCTCCCGGAACCGCCTGGCCCATTTGCCGAATGCC
>DATCZX010000393.1:0-10122 GCA_036525695.1 Gammaproteobacteria bacterium
GCTGCTGGTCGACGAGTCGATCCTGACCGGCGAGTCGGAGCCGGTCGACAAGCGCGCGCTGGACGAGGCGGTCGATGAGGGCTGCCTGGCCCGCTCCGGGGCGACGGTGCTGCGCGGCAACGCGCGCGTGCTGGTGGTGGCGACCGGCCGCTCGACCGGCCTCGGCGCGATCTCCGACCTGTCGCAGAAGGTGCACCAGGACCTGACCCCGATGCAGCTCGAGCTGCGCGACTTCGTGCGCAAGATCACCTGGCTCGCGCTCGGCATCGGCGGTTTCTTCTTCGTCGTCGGCCACGTCATCGGCAACCCGTTCTGGACCAACCTGATCTTCGCCATCGGCATCATCGTCGCCAACGTGCCCGAGGGGCTGCTGCCGACGGTGACCCTGGCGCTGACCCAGGCCTCGGTGCGCATGGGCAAGCGCAACGCGCTGGTCAAGCAGATCCTCTCGGTGGAGACCCTCGGCAGCACCACGGTGATCTGCACCGACAAGACCGGCACGCTGACCCGCAACCGCCTGCACGTCGAGTCGCTGTACCTCGGCTTCGAGCACCTCGACAGCGACGACCCGGCCGCGCTGCAGCGCCATCCCGACGAGCGGCCGCTGCTCGAGGTCATGGGGCTGTGCAACGAGGCCATCGTCACCGGCGGCAACGGCAGCAACGGGGGCAAGGCGACCCAGTTCCACGGCGACCCGACCGAGACCGCGCTGGCCGAGTTCGCCGAGCGGCACGGCGGCTACCTGGCGCTGCGCAAGCGCTTCGAGCGCGTCGGCGGGCAGCCGTTCGACGCCGAGACCAAGCGCATGTCGGTGGTCTCGCGCACCGCCTCCGGGACGCTCTACATGACCGTCAAGGGCGCCCCCGAGGCGATCGTCGGCGAGTGCGTGGAGATCCACTGCGAGGGGCTGGTGCGGCGGCTGCGCGACACCGAGCGCGAGCACCTGCTGGCGCAGGCGGACCGTTACGCCAGCCAGGGGCTGCGCGTGCTGGCGCTGGCCTACCGGGTCGTCGACGAGATCGACGCGGCGGCCGCGCGGCTGGTGTTCGTCGGCCTGGTCGCGCTGGTCGACCCGCCGCGCCCCGAGGTCCCGGACGCGGTAAGGGCCTGCAACAGCGCCGGCATCCGCATCCTGGTGATGAGCGGCGACAAGGCCGAGACGGTGGCCTACATCGCCAAGCGGCTCGGCATCGTCAGGCAGCCGCGGGTGATCGAGGGCGAGGAGCTGGCGACGCTGTCGCACGAGGCGCTGGTCGCCGCGCTGCGCGACCAGGAGGTGCTGTTCGCGCGCATCGCGCCGGAGCAGAAGCTGGACATCGTCGACGCGCTGAAGAGCATGGGCGAGGTGGTGGCGATGACCGGCGACGGGGTCAACGACGCGCCGGCGCTGAAGCGCGCCGACATCGGCGTGTCGATGGGGCTGCGCGGCACCGACGTGGCCAAGGAGGCCTCGGACATCATCCTGCTCGACGACAACTTCGCCACCATCGTCAAGGCGGTCGAGGAAGGCCGGGCGGTCTACGACAACATCCGCAAGTTCATCACCTACATCCTGACCAGCAACATCCCCGAGATCCTGCCGTTCATCGCCTACGTGCTGCTGCCGATCCCGCTGCCGATCACCGTGGTGCAGATCCTCGCCATCGACCTGGTCACCGACGTGCTGCCGGCGATCGGCCTCGGCAACGAGCCGCCCGAGGACGACGTCATGCGCCGCCCGCCGCGCCGCCGCGACGAGCGCCTGGTCAGCGCGCGCACCTTCCTGCGCAGCTACGGCATCATCGGCCCGCTCGAGGCGGCGCTGTCGTTCGCGGTGTTCTTCGCCATCCTCGAGGCGGGCGGCTGGCGCTGGGGCGACCCGCTGGCCAGCGACGCCCCGCTCTACCTGCAGGCGGCCGGCGCGTTCCTCGCCACCATCATCTTCTGCCAGGTCGGCAACGTGATGGCCTGCCGCAGCGCCCGCCTCAGCGCGCTGCCGCACCTGCTGCGGCTGAACGGCTGGATCGCCGGCGGCATCGCCGTCGAGCTGCTGTTCGTCCTCGCCATCGTCCACCTGCCGTGGCTGCAGACGCTGTTCAGCGCCAACCCGCTGCCGGCGTGGACCTGGGCGCTGCTGCCGCTCGCCCCGGTCGCGGTGTTCGCGGTCGAGGAGCTGCGCAAGTGGCTGGTGCGGCGCGGTGCCGGCTGGCTGGCGGCGTGACACGACCAGGCGCAGGCCTAAGCCTGCCGCGCTGCGCCAACTAGCGGTAGAAGACGAAGGCCCGCGTCTCCACGCTCTCGCGCGGCCTCGCGGCGGCCGGCGCGTCCGGCAGGCGGATCGCGCTGTGGATGCTGCACGGGGTGACGCCGGCGGCGAGCGAATCGAAGGTCTTGAACAGCAGCACCTCGTCCGGGCGCATCCGCGGGTAGTAGTACCAGCGGTGCCCGGGCCGGTGCAGTGCCAGCTGGATTTCACCGACGTGGTTCGGCGCCCGGCGCTCGGTATCGACCAGGTCCGACGGCTGCAGGCTGCGCGCGTCGCACAGCGCCAGCGGGTAATCCTCGACCGGGTCGACCAGCGGCCGCCAGACGTTGATGATCTGGAACCGGCCCTGCGCCAGCGACGCGGCCGCGTCGCCGAGGCACTCGCGCAGGCAGACGAAACCCGACCCCGAGGTGTAGTCGTTGTGCACCAGGGAGGCAGGCTCGCGCACGCGCTTCTGCTCGCGCAGCTCCGGGTCGGAGGCGCGCACCGTGTGGTCGAAGACGTGCACGCGGTGGCCGCCGGTGACCCGCTGCAGGAACGCCTCGACCTCGGGCGCGTAGACGTTCCCGACCTGCTCCGGGTCGAGGAAGTCGTGCACCTGCGTCGGGAACGCCAGCAGCTCGAAGCCGGAGGGGTGGAGGCCGAACTCGTCGCGCACGGCGTCGTCGCTGCGCTGGCGGGCATCCTCGACCTCGACCGTGACGCGCCGCATCGGCTGGTCGACCGTGTGGGCCGCGTCACGCCCGGCGCTGGAGGCGTGGTAGACCGGGCGCACCGTGCGCGCCGCCAGGTATTCCACTTCGCTCCTCACCGCCATCCGATCCGCACCCGTTGTCGACGTGAACCCGCTCCCCGCGCCGGCTGCCGGGCATTGACGGCCACGCGCCAGGTCGCAGCGGGCCTGGAACCGCCCGCGGGCAGCAGCACGGGCCATTGTGCACGTGGGCGCCCGGGGCACAAACCCTTGCCCCCTGCTCCGGCGTTCTGTGCGTCAGCAGCCAGTCCGCTGCGCCGGGCGGCGCACTGCTCCAGGAGAGCGGGAACAGGCCGAGGTTGGCGCAGGCGAGGCCGCCGCCGCAGACCCCCTGCAGGCCGGGGCAGACCAACCGTGGAGGAACCCTGCAGGCGCCTGCAGGGCTCGGCGGTCACGCGCGTGCGGGCGGGCGCCGGCGCAGCCGGTCTCCCCGCAGGCCGCTGGCCGGGGGTTGCCAGGTATGTCAATTGTTGTAATATTTCCAACATCCCGGCCAGGACCTTGCCCCCGATGGACCCTTCCCCGCCGCTGGACGACCCGACCGCCAAGGCCAGCATGACCCGCCGGCACGAGGAGATCCTGTCGCTGCTGCGACGCCGCGGCTTCGTCTCGATCGGGCGCCTGGCCGACTCGTTCAAGGTCTCGGAACAGACGGTCAGGCGCGACCTGAAGAGCCTCGAGGCGCTGGGCCTGGTGACCAAGTACCACGGTGGCGCAGGTCTCCCGCAGGGCAACGCGCAGCTGGTCTACGAGAACCGCAAGGGGCGCTTCGCCGAGGAGAAGCGGCGCATCGCGCAGGCGGTCGCGGCGCAGATCCCCGAGAACGCCACCGTCTTCATCGACATCGGCACGACCATGGAGGCGGTCGCCGAATCGCTGCTCGACCACCGCCACCTGACGGTCATCACCAACCACCTCTCGGTGGCCCTGATCCTGAGCCGGCGCCCGGAATTCCAGATCCTGGTGGCGGGCGGGATCCTCCGGCACAACGACTACGCGACCACCGGCGAGGCCACCCGCGCCTTCCTCGAGCGCTTCCGCGTCGGCTACGGCATCTTCGGCATCGGCGCGATCAACGCCGACGGCGACCTGCTCGACTACGATTACCGGGACATCGACGTCTCGACCACCGCGATGCGCATCTCCAGGAGGAAGATCATTGCCCTCGACCACTCGAAGTTCGGCGCCGAGGGGGTCACCCGGGTCGGCTCCGTCGCGGACGTCGACGCGGTCTATACCGACCGGCCGCCGCCGGCCGAGATCGCCGCGTACCTCGAGCAGCACGGCGTCAGGCTGCATGTCGCGTGAGGTGCCTCAAGCCACCCCCGCCCGGCAGACGGCGCCCGCGCATCGCGGACCGGCCGCGCCGGCCGGGAGCAGGCGTGCGGCGACCAGGCATAATGTCATTTTCCTTACGGTTGTATGTGGTTTACATGACATGCTAGCTTCATCCTCAGCGCGGCATCCGACCGCCAGCCGGGTGCAATGTCGGCGATAGAACTGATCAACGTGTCCAAGGCGTGGGGCGAGACGTACGCCGTGCGCGAGGTCTCCTTCGGGGTCGACGAAGGCAGCTTCGTCGTGCTGCTCGGGCCCTCCGGGTGCGGCAAGTCGACCACGCTGCGGATGATCGCCGGCCTCGAGGACGTCACCGGCGGCCAGATCCTGATCAACGGCGCGGACATGACCCTGGCCCCGCCCGGCAAGCGCGGGCTGTCGATGGTGTTCCAGTCCTACGCGCTGTTCCCGCACCTCGACACCGCCGAGAACATCCTGTTCGGCCTGAAGGTGCGCAAGGTGCCGGTGGCCGAGCAGCAGGCGCGACTGCAGCGGGTCGCCGAGATCGTCGGCCTGGCCGAGCTGCTGGAGCGCAAGCCGGCCCAGCTCTCCGGCGGCCAGCGCCAGCGCGTCGCCCTGGCCCGGGCGATCATCGCGGAGAACCCGATCTGCATGATGGACGAGCCGCTCTCCAACCTGGACGCCAAGCTCCGCCACGAGATGCGCATAGAGATCCGCGCGCTGCAGCAGCGCCTCGGCATCACCACCGTCTACGTGACCCACGACCAGACCGAGGCGATGAGCATGGCCGACCGGGTCATCCTGATGCGCGACGGCCGGATCGAGCAGCAGGGGACGCCCGCCGAGCTCTACGACCGGCCAGCGACCACCTTCAGCGCCTCGTTCATCGGCACCCCGCCGATGAACCTGCTGCAGCTCGCGCCCGGCGCGGACGGGCTGGCGATCGACGGCAGCAGCGGGCCGGCCGTGGCCACCGGCAGCCAGGCCCGCCTGATCATGGGCATCCGCCCGGAGAAGATCGCGATCAGCCGCGACTCCGGCATGCCGGCCGTGGCGGAGGCCTACGACTACCTCGGCGCCGACACCATCGTCAACGTACGCGTCGGCCAGCAACCGCTGATGGTGCGCGTCCCCGGCAGGATGGTGCTGCGCCCCCAGGAGCAGGTCCGCCTGCAGTGGTCGGCGCAGGACGTGCACCTGTTCGATGGTGACACCGGGAAGCGCAGCGGCGCGGCCCAGGCGCTGGCCCCGGCCGGCTAGAGAGATCGCAATGCTTGTCAGCCGCACGACGACGGGCGTTTGCCGATAGAACCGCATGCACGATGCGGACCGATCCCTCACGGGAGCAAAACTGCAAGGGAGGACAGCCATGTCCAAGATACCGAGAAGTCCCTGGAGCGCAGCGCTGGCACTGGTTGCCGGCCTGACGTTCGCCACCGCCGCCAAGGCGGTCGACCTGACCATGTACTACCCGGTCGCGGTAGGCGGCGCACTGACCAAGATCGTCGACGGCCTGGTCGCCGATTTCATGAAGGAGAACCCTGACATCAACGTCAAGGCGATCTACGCCGGCAACTACAACGACGCCCGGATCAAGGCGCTGGCGGCGCTGAAGAGCGGCCAGCCCGCGCAGCTGTCGGTGATGTTCTCGATCGACATCTACGAGCTGATCGAACAGGATGCCATCGTCGCCTTCGACGACATCGTGCAGACCGATGCAGACCGCGCCTGGCTGAACGGCTTCTTCCCGTCGCTGATGGAGAACGGCAAGACCGCCGGCAAGACCTGGGGCATCCCGTTCCA
Organism: Gammaproteobacteria bacterium; assembly: GCA_036525695.1. Lineage (GTDB taxonomy): Bacteria > Pseudomonadota > Gammaproteobacteria > QNFN01 > QNFN01 > DATCZX01. The sequence continues at coordinate 6,102 of DATCZX010000393.1, forward strand.
GCGCTCGACCATCGTCATGTACTACAACAAGGACGCCTTCCGCGAGGCCGGTCTCGACCCGGAGAAGCCGCCGGCGACCTGGGACGAGCTGGTCGCCGCGGGCAAGAAGCTGGTCAAGAAGAACGGCAACCAGGTGGAACGCTGGGGGATGATGATCCCGTCGACCGGCTACCCGTACTGGATGTTCGGCGCCCTCACGATGCAGAACGGCCAGACGCTGATGAACGGCGACGGCAACCAGACCTACTTCGACGCCGCGGCGACGAAGGAGGCGCTGCAGTTCTGGCAGGACCTCGGCAGCAAGCACGGGGTGATGCCGTCCGGCACCATCGAGTGGGGCACCCTGCGCAAGAACTTCCTCGAGGGCCAGACCGCCATCATGTGGCACTCGACCGGCAACCTCACCGCGGTCAAGGACAGCGCCAAGTTCGACTTCGGCGTGGCGATGCTGCCGGCCAACAAGCGTCGCGGCACGCCGACCGGTGGCGGCAACTTCTACATCTTCAAGCAGACCTCGGCCGAAGAGCGCACGGCGGCGATGAAACTGGTCCGGTTCATGACCCAGCCGGAACGCACCGCCGAGTGGAGCATCAAGACCGGCTACATCGGCACCCGCCCGGATGCCTACGAGACCGCCGCGCTGAAGCAGTACGTGATCGAGTTCCCGCCGGCCGCGGTGGCCCGCGACCAGCTCGAGTTCGCCACGGCGGAGCTGTCGACCTACCAGACCGGCCGCGTGCGCAAGCTGCTCGACGACGCGATCCAGTCGGTGCTGACCGGCAGCAAGTCGGTCGACGAGGCCCTCGGTTCCGCGCAGCAACAGGCCGACGGCCTGCTCAAGCGCTACCGCTGACCCCTGACCCCTGACCCCTGACGCCAGGCCCGGAGGACGCCCCGCTCCTCCGGGCCGGGCGAGGGAGCGAAACCGCACGATGTCCAGCGTCCCGAAGATCAGCCAGCGCTACGTCGTCGGCTGGCTGCTGCTGATGCCGGCCGCGGTGCTGCTGGCGATGTTCACGCACTACCCCGCGGTCGCGACGCTGGCCGAGAGCTTCTTCTCGAGCGGCTCGGCGATCCGCCCCTCGGCGTTCGTCGGCCTCGACAACTACCGGCTGATGCTCGACGACGAGGTGTTCTGGAAGGTCCTCGCGAACAACGTCTGGTTCGCCGTCGGCACGATCCCGGTCAGCATCGGCCTGGCCATCCTGATGGCGGTCTGGGTCAACAGCCGGATGCCGCTGCAGGGCTTCGTGCGGATGTGCTACTTCACCCCGACGGTGCTGCCGATGATCGCGGTGGCGAACATCTGGCTGTTCTTCTACACCCCCGAGATCGGCCTGATCGACCAGATCAGCGGCGCGTTCGGCTTCGGCTCCCACAACTGGCTCGGCGACCCGGACACGGTGCTCGGCTGCATCATCGTGCTGGCGATCTGGAAAGAGGCCGGCTTCTTCATGATCTTCTACCTGGCGGCGCTGCAGGCGATGTCGCCGGAGCTCGAGGAGGCGGCGCAGCTCGAGGGGGCCAGCCGCTGGTACTTCTTCCGCCGCGTCACCTTCCCGCTGCTGATGCCGACGACGCTGTTCGTGCTGATCAACGCGGTGATCAACTCGTTCAAGCTGGTCGACCAGCTGTTCATCCTGACCAAGGGCGGCCCGGACAACGCCAGCTCGCTGCTGCTCTACTACATCTACGAGGTCGCCTTCAGCTTCCTCGACCAGTCCTACGCGTCGACGCTGACCGTGGTCCTGCTCGCGATCCTCGCGGTGATCGCGATCTGCCAGTTCGTGTTCCTCGACAAGCGGATCCACTACCAGTGAACGGGTTCACCGGCCACCGCCTGTTCAGGCGGGTCGAGCACGCCGCCGCGCTGCTGCTCGCGCTGCTGTGGATGGCGCCGCTGCTCTACGCGGTGTGGGCGGCGATCCACCCGCCCGAGTACGCGATCCACTTCGACCTGCTGGCACCGATCAGCCTGGAGAATTTCCAGGTCGCCTGGAACCGCGCGCCGTTCGCGCGCTACTTCCTCAACACCTTCATCCTCGTCACCACGATCCTCGCCGCCCAGTTCGTGCTCTGCACGCTGGCCGCCTACGCCTTCGCGCGGTTCGAGTTCCCGGGCAGCGGCATCGCCTTCGCGCTGGTGCTGCTGCAGCTGATGATCATGCCCGAGGTGCTGATCGTCGAGAACTACAAGACCATGAGCCGGCTCGGGCTGGTCGACACGATCAGCGGCATCGGCCTGCCCTACATGGCCAGCGCGTTCGGGATCTTCCTGCTGCGGCAGACCTTCAAGACCGTGCCGAAGGACCTCGAGGACGCCGCCCGGCTCGAGGGGTGCGGCCCGCTGCAGGTGCTGTGGAAGGTCTACGTGCCGCTGGCCCGGCCCACCTACGTCGCCTACGGCCTGGTCTCGATCAGCTACCACTGGAACAACTTCCTGTGGCCGCTGGTCATCACCAACTCGGTGACCACGCGCCCCCTGACCGTCGGCCTGGCGATCTTCGGCGCGCCGGAGTCCGGGGTCGACTGGTCGATCATCTCCGCCGCCACGCTGCTCGCCGTGGCGCCGCTGCTGCTGGCGTTCCTGCTGTTCCAGCGCCAGTTCGTGCAGTCGTTCATGCGCGCGGGGATCAAGTGACGACCCTGCTCAGCTGGAACATCCAGGCAGGCACCGGGGTCGACGGCCACCCGGACCTCGCGCGCACGGTGCGGACGATCAGCGCGCTGGCCGACGCCGACGTGATCTGCCTGCAGGAGGTCGAGCGCCACGTGCCGCACGCCGGGGCCGGGGCCGACGACCAGCTCGACGCCCTGGCGCGGGCCTTCCCGGCCCACGCCGCGGTGTTCGGTGCCTGCCTGGAGCGGGCCGGCCACGACGCGGCCGGGACCCCCGGCAGCTACCAGTTCGGCAACCTGGTGCTGTCGCGGCTGCCGGTCGCGAGCGTGTTCCGTCACCCGCTGCCGCAGCCGGCCGTGCCCGGCGTGCGGAACATGCCGCGCCAGGCGACCGAGCTGACGCTGCTCGCGCCGTGGGGCCCGCTGCGGGTGGTCACCACGCACCTCGAGTACCACTCGGCGCCGCAGCGGCTGGCGCAGGTCGCCAGGCTGCGCGAGCTGCACGCGGAGGTCGCCGCGCTGGCCAGGGAGCCCGGCGCCCCGCTCGCGCAGGGACCGTACGCGCGCTACCCGCGCGCGGCCTCGGCGGTCATCTGCGGCGACTTCAACCTCGAGCCCGGCGCGGCCGAGTACCGCGCCCTGCTCGCCCCGTTCGCCGACGGCGCGCCGGGCCTGGCCGACGCCTGGGACCTGCTCCACCGCGGGCAGCCGCATGCGCCGACCTGCGGGGTCTTCGACCTCGCGCAGTGGCCCATGGGCGCGCACTGCCGGGATTTCTTCTTCGTCACCGACGACCTCGAGCCGCGCCTGCGCGGCTTCCGCGTCGACCTGGACACGGCCGCCTCGGACCACCAGCCGATCGTGCTCGAACTCGCCGATGGGTGACCCGGAACGGCTCTACGACGTCGCGGTGATCGGCGGCGGGATCAACGGTGCCGGCATCGCCTGCGACGCCGCCGGTCGCGGCCTGTCGGTGCTGCTGCTCGAGGCCGGCGACCTCGGCGGCGGCACCTCCTCGGCCAGCACCAAGCTGATCCACGGCGGCCTGCGCTACCTCGAGTACATGGAATTCCGCCTGGTCCGGGAGGCGCTGAAGGAGCGCGAGATCCTGCTGGCCAAGGCGCCGCACCTGGTCTGGCCGATGCGTTTCGTCGTCCCGCACTGCGCCGCGATGCGGCCGTGGCCGCTGGTCCGCCTCGGGCTGTTCCTCTACGACCACCTCGCCCCGCGGCACCGGATCCCCGGCTCCTCCGGCATCGACCTGGCGACCGACCCCGCCGGCGCGCCGCTGCGGGACGAGTACCGCCGCGGTTTCACCTACTGGGACTGCTGGGCCGACGATGCCCGCCTGGTGGTGCTCAATGCGCGCGCCGCGGCGCAGGCCGGGGCCAGCGTCCGCACC
>DATCZX010000394.1:0-2245 GCA_036525695.1 Gammaproteobacteria bacterium
GTGCCAGCCGCGCACCGCGCGCCTGCAGCGCCGTGGCCAGCGCCGCGCCGATCCCGCTGCTGGCGCCGACCAGCCAGACGCGCCGGCCGCGCCAGTCGCTCTGCCGCGGGTTCAGGGGCATGCGGGGCGCGAGCGGGCGAGGGCCGGCGACGCCGGCCGGCCGCGCACCAGGGCCTGGTAGAGCAGGCCGGCGGCGGCCAGTTTCAGCGCCAGCGGCAGCAGCACGTAGGCGAAGCGCAGCGGGGTCGCCGCGCTGGCTTGATCGCCGGGGACGTAGCCGAGCCAGGCGACCAGCGGCAGCGCCAGCGCCGCGGCCAGTCCGAGCGCCAGCTTCAGCACGAAGTTCCACAGGCCGAAGTAGACCCCGCCCTGGCCGTGAGGGTCGTGCGCGGCGTCGGGATGGGCCAGGTCGGCGAGCAGCGCGCTGGCCAGCGCCAGGTCGGCGCCGAGCGCCAGCCCCGAGAGCAGGCACAGGCCGAGGAACAGGGTTTCGTCGCCGGGCCCCAGCCACGCCGTGCCCGCAAAGGCCACGCTGGCCGTCAGCATCCCAGCCAGCCAGGCGGCAGGCTTGCCCAGCCGCCGCCCGGCGGCCCCCCCGAGCGGCATGCCGCGTGCCCCGGCCGCGAAGTACGCGGCCAGCAGCAGGCCGACGTGACCGGGCGCAGCCAGGACGTCGGCGACGAAAAACGGGAACAGGGTCGCGGTCAGCGCGCCGGCCCCGGCGCTCAGCAGCAGCACCGTCAGCAGCGTGCGCAGCGCCGGGTCGCCCAGCGCGCGGCGCAGGCTGCCGCGCTCGGCTGGCAACGGTGACGCCGCGGCCGCCCGGGCGGCGGGCGCCGGCGCCCGCAGGAACCGCCAGCAGACCAGCGCGACGGCCACCAGCAGCGCCCCCTGGACCAGGCCGAAGCGGCCGAAGCCGTGCTGCTGTCCCGCGGCGAGCCAGCCCGGCAGCAGGGCCGCCAGCAGCACGCCGACCAGGCCCAGCCCCTCGCGCGCCGCCGCCAGCCGCGAGCGCTGGTGCGGGCCGGGGTGCAGGTCGGCGGCCAGCGCCTGGTAGGCGATGCTGACCACGCTGTAACCGAGCGACACCAGCACCAGGCTGGCGAGCAGCCAGGCGGCGGCCCAGTCGCCGGAGGCCGGGTGGAACAGCGCCAGCATCCCCGCGACCAGCAGCGGGATCCCGAACGGCAGCGCCCAGCGCCGGCCGCGCTCCGCGCAGTGGCGGTCGATCAGCGACCCGAGCCAGGGATCGGTCACCGCGTCGACCAGCCGCGCCAGCCCGATCACCAGGCCGATCGCGCCGAGCCCGAGCGCGGTCACCTCGGCGTAGAAGCGCGGCGCGTGCAGGTAGACCGGCAGCGCGGCCATCGCCAGCGGCAGCCCGAGCAGGGCGTAGCCCAGGACCTGCGGGCGCGTCAGCGGTGCACGGGTGGCAGACATGGCTCAGCCGGCGCGCTCCAGCGTGTACTGGTGCACGTCGATGCTGCCGGCACGGAAGCCGGCCTCGCAGTAGGCCAGGTAGTAGCGCCAGAGCCGGCGGAACGGCGCGTCGTAGCCGAGCCGCTCCAGCCCCGGTGCGGCGGCGTCGAACGCGGCGCCCCAGCGCCGCAGCGTCTCGGCGTAGTCGAGGCCGAAGCCGAAGTCGTCGAGCAGGCGCCAGCCGGCCTGGCCGGCGAGGGCCTGGAAGCGGGACGGCGACGGCAGCATCCCCCCGGGGAAGATGTAGCGCTGGATGAAGTCGCTGCGCTGGCGGTAGTCGTCGAACAGGGCGTCGTCGATGGTTATGCTCTGCACCACCGCGCGGCCACCGGGGCGCACGGCCGCGTGCAGGCGGGCGAGGTAACCCTCCCAGTGCCGCTCGCCGACCGCCTCGAACATCTCGATCGACACCGCGTGGTCGTACTGCCCGGTCACGTCGCGGTAGTCGCGGTAGTCGTAGCTGGTCAGGTCGCTGAGGCCGGCCTCCGCGGCGGTGCGCCGCGCCAGCCGCAGCTGCTCGCGCGACAGGCTGATGGCGTCGACCAGGCAGCCGCGCGTGGCCGCCGCGCGGCGCGCGAAGGCGCCCCAGCCGCAGCCGACCTCGAGCACGGTCTGACCGGCGCGCACGCCGAGGCGCTCGAGGATGCGGTCGTGCTTGGCCTCCTGCGCCACGTCGAGCGAGCGCTGGCGGTCGCCGCCGAACAGCGCGGCCGAGTAGTTCAGGTCGAGGTCGAGCCAGAGCCGGTAGAAGTCGTTGCCGATGTCG
>DATCZX010000395.1:0-4303 GCA_036525695.1 Gammaproteobacteria bacterium
GCCAGGGCGGCGCCGGCGCAGGCCAGCGCGCCGAGCGCGTAGTAGGCGGCCAGCCGGCGCCGGCGCGGGTCGGCGCTCCACGCGGCGCCGGCCAGCGGGGCCGGGCCCCGGTCGGGGAACAGCCACAGGCACAGGAAGCCGACCCAGGCCCCGGTCGGCAGGTCGACGAAGTGGTGCTGCCAGGTGGTCAGCACCGACACGCCGATCAGCGCGAACCAAGCGTGCAGGGCGAGGCGCCAGGCGCCGCGCGCATGTCGTGCGTACAGCGGCCAGAGGATCACCAGCAGCGCGATGTGCAGCGACGGGGCCTGGTTGAACGGCAGGTCGAAGCTGCCGAGCAGCGCGAACAGCGCCCCGGCCGCACCGTCGCTGAGCGGGCGCGCGAAGCTGAAGCGCAGCGGGAACAGCAGGAAGCAGGCGACGCAGAGCAGCTGCGCGGCGAGCAGCCGGCGGGCGTGCGTGCCGAGTTCGATGCGGGTCGCGCAGACGAACAGCGAGGCCGCGTAGAACAGGTCGATCGACCAGTAGGGAAAGACGGTCCACGGCAGGAACGGGATCGCGCGCTCCCAGTCGAACACCACACTGCCGACCCCGGTGCGATGGCTGGCGAGCCAGTTGGCGAAGCCGTAGGTGGCGAAGAAGAACGGGCCGAGGAACAGCAGCCAGCGCGTCGCGGCACCCCATGGGCGCGGTTCCGACGATCGCGGCGGTGCCGTCGCGCGCATCAGTCACGCAGCGCCAGGGCCACCGTGAAGATGCCCCACGGGTCGACCCACTGCGCCTGCTTGGTGAAACCGGCGGCCGCCACCAGCGCGTCCATCTCCGCCTGGGTGCGCCGGCGCATCACCCACGGCCGGTGCTCGCGGTGGCTGGTCAGCACGCGCGCGATGAACTCGAGCTGCGGGTGCCACGGCTGGCAGGTGTAGACCAGGTAGCCGCCCTTGCCGACCGCCCGGGCCAGCCCGCGCAACGAGGCGGCGACCTGGGCGTTGTCCGGGAACAGCTCGTACAGCCCGGAGACCACGGCCAGCGTCGGCTTCGGCTTCAGCGCCGCCAGCCCGGCCTCGTCGAAGGCGTCCGCCTGGACGAAGCGCGCCACCGCGCCGAGCCCGAGCTCGGCGATCAGCGCGCTGCCCTGGCGCACGTTCAGCTCGCTGTAATCGCGCAGCAGCACCGACTCCGGCGGCCGCTCGAGCCGCTGCACCGCGGCCAGCACGTAGCGGCCGTGACCGGCGGCGATGTCGACGATGCGCACCTTCTTGCGCCGCGCGGCGAGATCCTGCGCCGCCTGCGCGACCGCCTGCTCGAGGTGCGCGCGGCGCACGCGGATGCCGCGCCAGCCGATCGCGTCGAGGTAGGCGCGGTCGAGCAGCCGGCCGAGGGTGCCGTCGCCGCGCGCCTCGTTGCGGTAGACGTAGTCGAGCGTGCTGCCGGAGTCGAAGCCGGTCTCCAGGCCCAGGCGCACGCCCGCCGAGCGCCGCCCGAGCGTGCGCAGCAGGAAGCGCTGCACGGCGTAGCCGAGCCCCTTCGGCGACCACGCCGGCAGCGGCTGGCGCAGGCGCGCCTCCTCCTCGAAGGTGTAGCCGCGGCGGTCGGCGTCGAGCAGCTGCGGCGCCGGCGGCGGCCGCTCGAACATGCGCAGCACGAACGCGCGCACCCGCTCCAGCGCCACCGCGCGGTTCTTCTCACCGAGGGTGTCGTGGAAGAAGCCGGGCAGCTCGTGGAACTCGTTGCGCTGGCCGCCGAGGCCGAGGAAGAAGCGCCGCTGCGGCCCCTTGTAGACCACCCAGTCGGCCCCCGAGGAGAGCAGCAGCACCGGCAGCTGGATCGCCCCGGCGTCGGCCACCACCCGCTTGCCGGCGTCGAACAGCGCGACCAGCATGCGCACCGAGATCGGGCGCACGATCAGCGGGTCGCGGCGGTAGGAGAGGATGCGCTCCGGGTCGTGGGTCAGGAACTGCGCCTTGACGTAGGAATTGACGCTGAAGTTGCCGCGCAGGCGCATCATCAGGCGCAGGCCGGCCAGCGCGAAAGGCACGTAGAGGCGCACCTTGAACGCCGGTGCCGCGAGCACCAGGCAGCGCACCGGCGGCGCGTAGTCGTGGACCCAGGAGGCGACCAGCACCGCGCCGACGCTCTGCGCCAGCACGACGATCTCCTGCATGGCGACGCCGTGGGTCGCGGCGACGTGGCGCACGAAGCAGTCGACGTCGCGCACCGAGACCTCGTACCCCGGGCTGTCGCCGCGCGGGCCGGGCGAGCGGCCGTAGCCGCGGGCGTCCCAGGCGAAGAAGGCGAAGTCCTCGAGGCCGAGCTCGTCGGGCAGGTGCGCGAGCCGCCCCGAGTGCTCGTGGCCGCGGTGGAACATGATCACCGCGCGCGGCCGCGCCGCCGCCGTGACCGCCGGCCAGTGGCGGTAGTACAGCTCGGTCCCGTCGTGGCTCTGGAAGCTGGTCTCCTCGAACTCGCGCATCGTTCCCTCCCGCTCCCGGAGGAGCCTCAGGCGCGCGCGGCGGCGCGCAGGCCGCCCCGCACCCGGTTGACCACGGTCCATGCCAGCAGCAGGCCGAGGACGCCCCACAGCCACGGCAGCACCCCGGCCAGCGGCACCCCGGCGGCCAGCAGCAGGCCGAGCGTGCCGAACACGAAGGCGCGGTCGCTCTTGCCCATGGGGCCGTCGTAGCGGCGCCCGCCGCCGACCGTCTCGCCGAGCACCCCGGCCAGCTCGGTCAGCGCCGCCAGCAGCACCAGCGCGACGACCAGCCACGGCGGGCTGCCGGGAACCCAGGCGAACGGCAGGTACAGCGCGGTGTCGGCGACCACGTCGCAGAGCTCGTTCAGGTAGGCGCCGAGCGGCGAGGCCTGGCCGAACTCGCGTGCCAGCATGCCGTCGGCGGCGTTCAGCGCCATGCGCAGGAACAGCCAGGCGGGCAGCAGCGCGAAGGCGGCGGTGGACGGCGCGGTGGCGACCAGCAGCGCGCCGACCGCGAGCGAGCCGGCGCAGGTGGCCAGCGTCACCTGGTTGGCGGTCACGCCGGCGCGCTGCAGCGTGACAACCGCCGGCCGCAGCAACCGTTGGAATGCCGGTTTCAGCGCGTAGATGCTCAAGCACCCGTCCCCCTGTCCTGGTGGCGCGCGACGCGGTCCTTGCCCGCGGGCGGCGGCGCGCCAGGTGGCACCTGGTCTATGCTCCGCTGCGCCCGTCGCTACCAGCTTAGCGGATGGCCGCGCTCCGGGGAGGTGTCATGGCAACGGTGGAATGGTTCGGCTACGCCGCCGCGCTGCTGACCACGGCGTCGTTCGTGCCGCAGGTGGTGCGCACGCTGCGCACCCGCGACACGCGGGCGATCTCGCTGTGGATGTACCTGCTGTTCTGTGCCGGGGTGCTGCTGTGGGCGGTCTACGGCGCCCTGCTCGGCGCCTGGCCGGTGCTGCTGGCCAACGTGGTGACCCTGGGGCTGGCCCTGGTGGTGCTCGGCTGCAAGCTCGGCGAGCGGCGGCGCGCGGCGCGCGCTCACCGGCCGGGCTAGCGCCGAGGCTCGGGCAAGCTCCCGCGACAGCGGCATCCGCTATGCTGGACTGACCCGCGCACACAGGGAGCGCAGCGCATCCAGGCACGGCACGTGCCGCCAGCCCGTGGAGCCAAGCGATGGTCTCTCCGCCCCTGAAACGCCGCCTGGTCACCATCCTCGCCGCCGACGCGGTCGGCTACAGCCGCATGATGAGCGCGGACGAGGAGGACACGCTGCGCGTCCTCGGCGCGCACCGCGCGGTGATCGACGGCATCATCGCGTTCCACGAGGGGCGCATCGTCAACACCGCCGGCGACAGCGTGCTGGCCGAGTTCGCCAGCCCGGTGCAGGCGGTGCGCTGCGCGGTCGAGATGCAGGACGCGCTGAAGACGCGCAACGACGCGCTGCCGGAGGCGCGGCGGATGCTGTTCCGCGTCGGCATCAACCTCGGCGACGTGATGGTCAAGGGTGACGACCTGCTCGGCGACGGGGTCAACGTCGCCGCGCGGCTGGAGGGCATCGCCGAGCCCGGCGGCATCTGCATCTCGTCGAGCGTCTACGACCAGATCTCCGGCAAGCTCGACCTGCGCCTCGACGACATCGGCGAGCAGGCGCTGAAGAACATCAGCCGCCCGATCCGCACCTACCGGATCCAGGCCGCGGGCCTGCCGCCGCTGCCATCGCTGGCCGAGGCCGCACCGGCGCCCCGCACCCGGCTCGCGTGGCCGGCCGCGGCGGCACTCGCCGCCGTCGCGCTGCTCGCGTGGCTGGCCTGGCCCGGCGGACCGGGC
>DATCZX010000396.1:0-5985 GCA_036525695.1 Gammaproteobacteria bacterium
GGCGTCGGCCCGTTCGCGCACCGCGGGGTGCAGCTGGACGGCGGCCTCGACCGCGGTCTGCGCGTGGAACTCGGCCGGGTAGCTGAGCTTGAACAGCACGTTCTCCATCACGTAGCTGCCGTAGGGGCGCGGGAAAGCGAACCGCTCGCCCTTGAACAGCACGTCGTAGAAGCCCCAGCCCCTGGCCGACAGCGCGGTCGGGATGCCCATCTCGCCGCGCGACACCAGCAGCGCCAGGCGCACGCCGCGGCTGGTCGCGTCGCCGGCGGCCCAGCTCTTGCGCGAGCCGGCGTTCGGCGCGTGGCGGTAGGTGCGCAGGCTCTGGCCGTCGACCCAGGCGTGGCTCAGCGTGTCGACGATCTGCGCGCGGCTCTGCCCGAGCATCTGCGCGGCGACCGCGGCGCTCGCCACCTTGACCAGCACCACGTGGTCGAGGCCGACCCGGTTGAAGCCGTTCTGCAGCGCCAGCACGCCCTGGATCTCGTGCGCCTTGATCATCCAGGTGAGCACGTCGTGCATGCTGAACGGCGCGCGCCCCGCGGCGACGGCCCGGCGGCTCAGGTGGTCGGCCAGCATCAGGATGCCGCCGAGGTTGTCCGACGGGTGGCCCCACTCCGCCGCCAGCCAGGTGTCGTTGAAGTCGAGCCAGCGCACCATCGCGCCGAGGTCGAACGCCGCCTTGACCGGGTCGAGCTGGAACTGGGTGCCGGGCACCCGCGACCCGTGCGGCACCGTGGTGCCGGGGACCAGCGGGCCGAGGTGCTTGGTGCACTCGGGGTAGCGCAGCGCGAGGAAGCCGCAGCCCAGCGTGTCCATCAGGCAGTGGCGCGCGGTGGTGTAGGCCGCGTCGCTGTCGATGACCTGCCCGGCGACGTAGGCCGCGATGTCGACCAGCTCCTGGTCCGGTTCCGGCCGGGCGGCCGGGTCGGCGAGGTGTGCGCTCATGCGTCGGGCTCCGCAGGTACGGGCGGGGTGCGCCCCGGGGGTCTAGGGCCGCTGTGCCAGCGGCACGAACGCGCGGTTCTCCGGCCCGACGTACTCGGCGCTCGGGCGGATGATCTTGCGGTCGATGCGCTGCTCGATCACGTGCGCGGCCCAGCCGGTGATCCGCGCGATCACGAACAGCGGCGTGAACATCACCGTCGGGATGCGCATCGTGTGGTACGAGATCGCCGAGAACCAGTCGAGGTTCGGGAACAGCTGCTTGGCGTCCCACATCACCGCCTCGAGCCGCTCGGCGATCTCGAACAGCTTCAGGTTGCCGGCGTCGCTGGAGAGCCGCCGCGCGACCTCCTTGATCACCTGGTTGCGCGGGTCGGCGACGGTGTAGACCGGGTGGCCGAAGCCGATGATCACCTCCTTCGCGGCGACCCGCCGGCGCACGTCGGCCTCGGCCTCCTCGGGGCTGGCGTAGCGGGTCTGGATGTCGAACGCGACCTCGTTGGCACCGCCGTGCCTGGGGCCGTGCAGCGCGCCGATGGCGCCGGTGATGCACGAGTACATGTCGGCGCCGGTGCCGGCGATCACCCGCGCGGTGAAGGTCGAGGCGTTGAACTCGTGCTCGGCGTAGAGCACCAGCGAGGTGTGCATCGCGCGCACCCACGCCTCCCCCGGCCGCTCGCCGTGCAGCAGGCGCAGGAAGTGGCCGCCGACCGAGTCGTCGTCGGTCATCACGTCGATGCGCTTGCCGTTGACCGCGAAGTGGTACCAGTAGAGCAGCAGCGAGCTGGCGCTGGCGAGCAGCTTGTCGGCGATGTCGCGGGCGCCGGCGGTGGTGCGCTCGTGCTTCTCCGGCAGGCAGGTGCCGAGCACCGAGACCCCGCTGCGCAGCACGTCCATCGGGTGCGCCGACGGCGGGATCACCTCGAGCGCCTGCTTGACCGCCTCGGGCAGGCCGCGCAGCGAGCGCAGCTTGGCCTTGTAGTGGGTCAGCTCGGCGGCGTTCGGCAGGTGGCCGTGGATCAGCAGGAACGCGATCTCCTCGAACTCGCAGGTCTCGGCGATGTCGAGGATGTCGTAGCCGCGGTAGTGCAGGTCGTTGCCGGTGCGGCCGACGGTGCAGATCGCGGTGCGCCCGGCCGCGGTGCCGGAGAGCGCGACCGATTTCTTGCGCTCGCGGGGCTGCCCCTGGCTGGCGTCGTCCATGTTCACTCCTCCTCTGCCGCGGGCGCGTCGAGCCCGCGCCCGTACGCATGGTAGCCGAGGTGGTCGCCGAGTTGGTTGGCGCGTGGCGCCGGAGCGCAGCGGAGGCCGCCGGCAGCGGCAGCGGCGAACGGGGCGGCGCGGCCCCTCAGCGCTGGGCCTGGGCGCGCTCCGCCAGCATCCGCTCGACGTTGGCGCGCGACAGGCGCACGTGGTGGCGCATCAGCAGCTCGGCCATCTCGCCGTCGCGGTTGGCGATCGCCGCGACGATGTGCTCGTGCTCGCCGAAGGCCGGCGTCGCGCGCTGCCGGCTGGTCATGCCGAACTGGTAGCGGTACAGGCGCACCAGGTGGTAGAGGTCGTTGCACAGCAGCTCGATCAGGCGGCTGTTGTGGCTGCCCTGGACGATGCGGTAGTGGAAGTCGAGGTCGCCCTCCTTCTGGAAGTAGGCCGAGCCGCGCTCCTGGGCGATCTGGTCGCCGTGCAGGCCGAGCAGCTCCTGCAGGTCCTCGATCTCCTCCGCGCTCATCGCCGTCGCCGCGAGGCGCGCCGCCATCCCCTCGAGGGCCTCGCGGACGTGGTAGATCTCCAGCAGCTGCTGGCTCGACAGCGTCACCACGCGGGCGCCGACGTTGGCCTTGCGCACCACCAGGCTGCACGCCTCGAGCCGCCCGATCGCCTCCCGCAGGGGGCCGCGGCTGATGCCGTAGGTGCGCGCCAGCTCCGGCTCGCTGATCTTGCTGCCCGGCGGGATCGCACCCTCGACGATGGCGCGCTGGATCTGCGCGAAGACCTTGTCGGCGATGGTCACCGCGCGCTCTTCGCCGGCCTTGTACCACTCGGGTGTCTTGGTGTGCATGGTCTAGACTGCCTGCCTGCCGAAGCGGATGCGCGGCGCACGGGGGGACGCCCATGCGGGCGCGGTGGTGCTGCTGACGCTCCGGGAGCGGCCCCGGCCCGCTGCCGCGGGCCGGGGCGGGCCGTCACGCCTTCGGGTAACCGAGCCCCTGCAGCGACTCACTGATCTCGTCGAGGATCGCCGGGTCGTCGATGGTCGCCGGCACCTTGACCTCGGCGCCGTCGGCGATCTTCTTCATCGTGCCGCGCAGGATCTTGCCGGAGCGGGTCTTCGGCAGCCGCTTGACCGTGGTCACCAGCTTGAACGCCGCAACCGGGCCGATCTTCTCGCGCACCAGCCCGACCAGCTCCTTGCGCAGCTGCTCCTCGGCGATCTCGCTGCCGGCCTTGAGCACGACCATGCCCAGCGGCAGCTCGCCCTTGAGCTGGTCGACGACGCCGAACACCGCGCACTCGGCCACCGCCGGGTGCGAGGCCAGCACCTCTTCCATCGCCCCGGTCGAGAGGCGGTGGCCGGCGACGTTGATGACGTCGTCGATGCGGCTCATGATCCACAGGTAGTCGTTCTCGTCCTTGATGCCCGCGTCGCCGGTCAGGTAGTAGCCCTCGTAACGCGACAGGTACGAGTTGACGTAGCGGTCGTCGGCGTTCCACAGCGTCGGCAGCGTGCCCGGGGGCAGCGGCAGCTTGATCACGATCGCGCCGATCTCGCCGGCCGGGACCTGCTTGCCCTCCTCGTCGAGCACCTGCACGTCGTAGCCCGGCACCGCCTTGGTCGGCGAGCCGGCCTTGATCTCGAACTGCTCGATGCCGAGGCAGTTCGCGGCGATCGGCCAGCCGGTCTCGGTCTGCCACCAGTGGTCGATCACCGGCACCCTGAGCTGGTCCTGCGCCCAGTACAGCGTGTCGGGGTCGCAGCGCTCGCCGGCCAGGAACAGCGCCTCGAAGCCGGAGAGGTCGTACTTCTTGATGAACTCGCCCTCCGGGTCCTCCTTGCGGATGGCGCGGAACGCGGTCGGCGCGGTGAACAGCTTCTTCACCCCGTGCTCGCTGATCACGCGCCAGAAGGTGCCGGGGTCCGGGGTGCCGACCGGCTTGCCCTCGAACACGATGGTGGTGTTGCCGTTGAGCAGCGGGCCGTAGCAGATGTACGAGTGGCCGACCACCCAGCCGACGTCGGAGGCGGCCCAGTAGACCTCGCCCGGCTGCACGTTGTAGACGTGGCGCATCGACCAGGCCAGCGCGACCGCGTGGCCGCCGTTGTCGCGCACCACGCCCTTCGGCTGGCCGGTGGTGCCCGAGGTGTAGAGGATGTACAGCGGGTCGGTGGCGGCGACCGGCACGCAGTCGGCCGGGGCGGCGGCGGCGGCGGCCTGCTCCCAGTCGAGGTCGCGGCCCGGCTGCAGCTCGGCGGTGACCTGCTCGCGCTGGAAGATCAGCGTGTGCGCCGGCTTGTGCGCCGACATGTCGATCGCGGCGTCGAGCAGCGGCTTGTACGGGATCACCCGGTTCGGCTCGAGGCCGCACGAGGCCGACAGCACCAGCTTCGGCTTGGCGTCGTCGATGCGCGTCGCCAGCTCCTTGGCCGCGAAGCCGCCGAACACCACCGAGTGGACCGCGCCGATGCGTGCGCAGGCGAGCATGCCGACCAGCGCCTCCGGCACCATCGGCATGTAGATCAGCACGCGGTCGCCCTTGGCCACCCCCTGCGCGGCGAGCGCGCCGGCCAGCGCGGCGACCTTGTCGCGCAGCTGGTGGTAGGTCAGCGTCGCCTGCTTGCCGGTGATCGGGCTGTCGTAGATCACCGCCAGCTGCTCGCCGCGCCCGCCCTCGCAGTGGCGGTCGACGGCGTTGTAGCAGGTGTTCAGCTCGCCGCCGCGGAACCAGCGGTAGAACGGCTTGTTGTCGTCGTCGAGGACCCGGTCCCACTTCTTGTGCCAGTCGATCAGCTCCGCGGCATCGCCCCAGAAGCCCTCGGGATCGTTGATGGAGCGGTTGTAGAGTTCGTCGTATCTGCTCACGGGATGTTCTCCTCGAATACGGCCTCAGGATGAAAGGACGGCGAACGCCCGCGGCAGCGGCACACCCGCCAAGCGGCCCACCCGGGTTGCGGCTCAGGCGCAACGCCGCGGCCTAACTTGTTAACAATTATCCAGCGGAGGCGCAGTCTAAAAGGCACAAAAGGGGTGTGTCAACCCGTATTCGGCATGTTATGTCGACAATTTACCGCCGAACCCGCTGTTGCCGCTAAGCCTGCCGGCGCCGCAGCCAGGTCGCCAGCCCCTCGCTGTTCAGATCGAGGTCCATGCGGAGCAGTTCGAGGATCTGCGCCCGTGCCAGGCTGACGCCGTGCGCCTCGAGGTCGCCGAGGTAGTTGACCTCGAGGCGCCGGCGGATCGCCGCCTGCGGGTCGGGATCGCCGGCGTGCTTCAGCGCCTGCTCGCGCACCCGGCGCAGGTCGTGCTTCAGCGTCATCGCCAGCCGCCGCACGTCGCCGAGGCGGCCGAAGTGGGTCAGGTAGACGTGGCTGGGATCGAGCTCGAGCAGCCGGTCGACGGTGGCCAGCCAGGCGTCGGGATCGAGCTGCACCGGGGTGGTGGTGGCGAACAGGTAGGCGCCGTTGGCGGTGTCGAACTCGCGGTAGGAGATGCCGAAGGTGTCGCCGGTGAACAGCCCGCGGCTGGCCGGGTCCCAGACGCAGTAGTGGTGCAGCGCGTGGCCCGGGGTGTGCAGCAGCGTCAGCTGGCGCCCGGCGAGGTCGACCTGCATGCCGTCGTGGCTCTCGACCAGGCGCGCGTCCGGCACCGCGACGATCTCGCCGAACATCTCCCGCATCTTGGCGGCGCCGTAGATCGCGGTGGAGCCGGCGACCAGCTTGGCGGGGTCGCGCAGGTGCGGGGCGCCGCGCGGGTGCAGCACCACGCGCGCGTTCGGCAGCTCGCGCAGCAGCGCCCCGGTGCCGCCGCCGTGGTCGAGGTGGACGTG
>DATCZX010000397.1:0-3785 GCA_036525695.1 Gammaproteobacteria bacterium
AGCGCGGCGCCGACCAGCCCCTGGCGGGAACTCCAGACCCGGTGCGACTGCAGCACCCGCGCGACCGGCTGACCGCGCGCCACCTCGCGCGCCATCGCCGCGAGGCCGCGCACCTCGCGCGCCAGCGCCCAGACCACCAGCGTCTCGGCGGTGCCCTCGCCGCGCAGCCCGTCGAGGATGCGCAGGCTGCGCGCCAGCTGGCCGCCGAGGGCCGCGTCGACCAGATCATAAACGCCGTAGCGGGCGCTGTCAGTCGTGGCGCGGAGCACCGCGTCGGCGTCCACCGGGCCGCTGCCGTGCAGCAGCAGCAGCTTGTCGATCTCCTGCGCCGCGGCCATCAGGTTGCCCTCGACCCGCTCGGCCAGCAGCGCGGTCGCCGCGGCGTCGGGCTGCAGGCCGCGGCTGCGCATGCGCCGGGCGATCCAGCCCGGCAGCTGGTTGCCCTTGGGCACCTGCACCTCGACGACGACCCCGGCCGCGTCGCAGGCGTTGCACCAGCGCCCGCGCTTGAGCGCGCTGTCGTAGCGGTTGCAGACGATCAGCAGCACCACGTCGGCCGGTGGCTGCGCGCAGTAGCTCAGCACCGCCGCGGCCCCCTCGTTGCCGATCGCGCCCTCGCCGACGCGCAGCTCGAACAGCCGGCGCGCGGCGAACAGCGACAGGTTGGCGCCGGCGGCGAGGAACGCGTTCCAGTCGAAACCGCTGCCGTCGGCATCGAACACCTCGCGCTCGGCGTAGCCCTGCTCGCGCGCGGCCTGGCGCAGCTGGTCGAGGGTCTCGGTCTGCTGCAGCGGCTCGTCGCCGGCGACCAGGTAGACGGGGGCCAGCGGGCGGCGCAGGTCGAGCTGGGACGGGGCGATGCGCATCGGCCGGCAGCCGGCGGCTCAACCGTTGGCGGCGAGGCGCCGGACCAGCGCGTCGCTGAGCTCGCGCAGCAGCGTCTCGCGCAGCCGGCGCTCCTCGGCCAGCGCGCCGGTGACGTCGGCCGGGTCGTGCAGGTAGTCGCGGCTGGCGGCGAGCGCGCCGGCGGCGGCCTGCTGCCCGTCCCGCAGCAGCCGGTAGCGCAGCGACAGCGTCAGCTGGTACTCGCGCAGGTCGCTGCCGGCGGCCGACGCGAGCAGCCGGCGCGCCTCGTCGAAGGCGACCACCTCGAGCAGCGCCGTGGCGCTGCCGCCGCCGTCGACCACCCGCGCGCCGGCCCGCGCCAGCGCCGGGCGCAGCTCGCGCGCCAGGTCCAGGCGCAGTTCCGGGCCGCCGAGCGCCAGCGGCGACAGCGTCTCCGGCCAGGCGGCGCTGCCGCGCAGCTGGAAGCCGCAGCCGGCCAGCAGCAGCAACAGCGTCGCGGCGAGCAGCCGCTCAGGACGCATCGGTGACCACCAGGTTGACCAGCCGCCCGGGCACCACGATCACCTTGCGCAGGCTCTTGCCGGCGGTGAAGCGCTGCACGTTGGGCTCGGCCAGCGCCGCCGCCTCGAGCGCGGCGCGGTCGCAGCCGGCCGGCACGCGCACCTGCCCGCGCAGCTTGCCGTTGACCTGCACCACCAGCTCGACCTCGTCGCTGACCAGCGCCTCGGGATCGACCTGCGGCCAGCCGGCGTCGAGGATCTCGCTGCCGTAGCCGAGGTCGCTCCAGAGCTGCTGGCAGAGGTGCGGCGCGACCGGTGCCAGCAGCCGCAGCAGCACCGAGAAGCCCTCGTGGGCCAGCGCCAGGCGCCACGCCGGGGCGCCCTCGTGGTCGAGCCCGCCGAGCAGGTTCAGCAGCTTCATGCAGGCCGAGACCACGGTGTTGAACTGGTAGCGGCCGTAGTCGTGGCTCGCCTGCTGCAGCACCGCGTGCAGCTCGCGGCGCAGCGGCGCCGCGTCGGCGCCGCTCACCGGCGGCAAGGCGATGCCGACCGCTTTGAGCGCCTGCAGCGCCGGGTGCCAGGCGTACGCCAGCGTCCACAGCCGCTTGAGGAAGCGCGCGGCCCCCTCGACGCCGCTGTCCGACCACTCCAGCGACTGCTCCGGCGGCGCCGCGAACATGGTGAACACGCGCACCGTGTCGGCACCGTAGCGCTCGACCAGGGCCTGGGGGTCGACGCCGTTGTTCTTCGACTTCGACATCTTCTCGATCGGGCCGACCACCACCGGGGCGCCGTCCGCGCGCAGCGTGGCGCCGGTGACCTTGCCCTTGTCGTCGTGGCTGACCTCGACCTCGGCCGGGTTGTAGTAGCGCTTCTTGCCGCCGCCCTGGTCGCGGTAGAAGGTCTCGGCCACCACCATGCCCTGGGTCAGCAGGTTGGTGAACGGCTCGGCGCAGTCGAGCAGGCCGAGGTCGCGCATCACCTTGGTCCAGAAGCGCGAGTAGAGCAGGTGCAGGATCGCGTGCTCGATGCCGCCGACGTACTGGTCGACCGGCATCCAGTAGCTGGCGTTGGCGTCGGCCATCGCCGCGCGGTTGTCGCGGCAGGCGTAGCGCACGTAGTACCAGGACGAGTCGACGAAGGTGTCCATGGTGTCGGTCTCGCGCCGCGCCGGGGCGCCGCAAGAGGGGCAGCTGGTGTCGACGAAGTCGTCGCGCCGCTGCAGCGGGTTGCCGCTGCCGTCGGGGACGCAGTCCTCGGGCAGCACCACCGGCAGCTGGTCGTCGGGCACCGGCACGTCGCCGCAGGCGTCGCAGTGGACGATCGGGATCGGGCAGCCCCAGTAGCGCTGGCGCGACACGCCCCAGTCGCGCAGCCGGTACTGCACGCGCTTCTCGCCCAGCTCGCGCGCGGCGAGGTCGGCGGCGATCGCGTCGACCGCGTCGGCGTAGCCGAGGCCGTCGTAGCGGCCCGAGTTGACGCAGCGGCCGCGCTCCTTGTCCGCGTACCACGGCTGCCAGGCGTCGGTGGAGAAGCTCTCGCCGGCGACCTCGATCACCTGGCGGATCTCCAGCCCGTACTTCTGCGCGAAGTGGAAGTCGCGCTCGTCGTGCGCCGGCACCGCCATCACCGCGCCCTCGCCGTAGCCCATCAGCACGTAGTTGCCGACCCAGACCTCGACCTCCTCGCCGCTCAGCGGGTGGCGCACGCGGATGCCGGTCGGCATGCCCTGCTTCTCGATCGTCTCGAGGTCGGCCTCCTTGACGCTGCCGTGCTTGCACTCCTCGATGAACGCGGCCAGTTCGGGGTTGTCGCGCGCGGCGCGGGCGGCCAGCGGGTGCTCGGCGGCGACCGCGCAGAAGGTCACCCCCATGACGGTGTCGGCGCGGGTGGTGAAGACCCACAGCAGCTGCGCCTCGCCGTCGAGCGTGTACGGGAAGGCGAAGCGCACGCCGTAGCTCTTGCCGATCCAGTTGGCCTGCATGGTCTTGACCTGCGGCGGCCAGCCGCCCAGCCCGTCGAGGTCGGCCAGCAGCTCCTCGGCGTAGCGGGTGATGCCGAGGTAGTACATCGGGATCTCGCGCTTCTCGACCGGCGCGCCGGTGCGCCAGCCGCAGCCGTCGATCACCTGCTCGTTGGCCAGCACGGTCTGGTCGACCGGGTCCCAGTTGACCACCCCGGACTTCTTGTAGGCCAGGCCGCGCTCGAGCATGCGCAGGAACAGCCACTGGTTCCAGCGGTAGTAGTCCGGGTGGCAGGTGGCCAGCTCGCGCTCCCAGTCGATGGCGAAGCCGAGCGACTTGAGCTGCGCCTTCATGTAAGCGATGTTGTCGCGCGTCCAGCGTCCCGGCGGCACGCCGTTGGCCATGGCCGCGTTCTCGGCCGGCAGCCCGAAGGCGTCCCAGCCCATCGGCTGCATGACATTCCGGCCGCGCATCC
>DATCZX010000398.1:0-13472 GCA_036525695.1 Gammaproteobacteria bacterium
GCCGCTGCCACCGCCGAGGCCGGCGCCGCCGAGCCGCCCGACGCACGGCTCGGCGGCGCCGACGTGTTCAACATCGTCTACTCCAGCGGCACCACCGGCCAGCCCAAGGGGATCGTGCACACCCACTACGTCCGCGCGATGTACTGCACGCTGTTCGCCCAGGCCTGGCGGATGACCCCCGAGAGCGTGGTGCTGCACACCGGCTCGATCGTCTTCAACGGCGCCTTCGTCACGCTGCTGCCGGCGCTCTTCTGCGGCGCCACCTACGTGCTCGACCAGGCCTTCGACGCCGGCCGGCTGATCGGGACGGTGCGCGCGGAACGCGTCACCCACGTGATGCTGGTGCCCTCGCAGGTGATCGCGCTGCTCGACCACCCCGACGCCAGCGCGGACGCCCTCGCCTCGCTGCAGGTGGTGCTGTCGCTCGGCGCGCCGCTGCACCTCGAGCACAAGCAGCGGCTCGAGCAGCTGCTGCCCGGCCGCTTCCACGAGCTCTACGGCCTGACCGAGGGCTTCGTCACCATCCTCGACCGCACCGACTACCCGCGCAAGCCGGGCTCGGTCGGCGTGCCGCCGCCGTTCTTCGAGCTGCAGATCGTCGGCGCGGACGGCGCCGAGCTGCCGCCGGGCGAGGTCGGCGAGATCTGCGGCCGCGGGCCGATCCTGATGCCCGGCTACCACGGCCGCCCGGACCTGACCGCGGAGGCGATCCGCGACGGCTGGCTGCACACCGGCGACCTCGGCCGGGTCGACGAGGACGGCTTCCTGTACCTGGTCGACCGGCAGAAGGACCTGGTCATCTCCGGCGGCGTCAACGTCTACCCGCGCGACATCGAGGAGGTCGCGGTGCAGCACCCGGCCGTGCGCGAGGCCGCGGTGTTCGGCGTGCCCGACCCGAAGTGGGGCGAGAGCCCGGTGTGCGCGCTGCTACTGCGCGACGGCGCCGCGGTGACCGCGGCGGAACTGCGCGACTGGATCAACGCCCGCGTCGGCGCCCGCTTCCAGCGCGTCAGCGCGGTCCGCCTCCTCGCCGACTTCCCGCGCAACGTCGCCGGCAAGACCCTGAAGCGCGAGCTGCGCGAGCGCTGGCAACCCGAGGAGCCGTAGATGCCCACAGGTAAACCCACGAGCCCGAGCGCGCCGCCGCAGCCTGACGGCACCGCGTACGGCCTGCTGCCGGAGCTGCTCGGTTACCAGATCCGCCAGGCGCAGATCGCGGTGTTCCGCGATTTCACCAGCAGCCTGGCCGACACCGGGCTGACGCCGACGCTGTTCGGCGCCCTGGTGCTGATCGAGGCCAACCCCGGGCTCAAGCAGACCGAGCTGGCACGCGCGCTGCAGCTCGACCGCTCCACCGTGGTCACCGTGATCGACACCCTGCAGCGCCGCGGCCTGGTCGCGCGCAGGCGCGCCGCCGAGGACCGCCGCTCCAACGCCATCGTGCTGACCGCCGCGGGGGCCAGGCTGCTCGGCCAGGCCAAGCCGCGCGTGGTCGAGCACGAGGCGCGGCTCACCGCGGGGCTTGCCGCGGACGAGCGCCAGGCGCTGGCCGGCGCGCTGGCCAAGGTCTTCCCGGAGCGCCGCTGACCCCTCGCCCCGGGCGCGCCGCGCTGCCCGCCCGCGGGCTTTGTTGGAACTCCACCTTTTAGCTGCTAAGCTAGCGACAACCACCGCCGGGAGCACCCGCCATGAACATCCGTGACCGCGTCGCGCGCCTGCTGCAGCGCCTGCACGCCGAGCCCCAGTACGCGACCCAGGGGGCCGTGCTGTTCGTCGACCTCGAGCGCCGCGAGAGCCGCCGCGGCTACCTGCCGCTGGAGATCTTCCGCACCCTGCTCAGCAACCGCGGCGCCAACATGGCGCTGCTCTACAACCTGATGGACGAGGGCCGCGACCCGCTCGACCCCGAGATCCCGCTGATCTTCGGCGCCGGCACGCTGACCGGGAACGTCCCCGGCGCCACCCGCGGCAACGTCACCAGCCTGTCGCCCGACAGCCACGCGCTGCTCGACTCCAGCTGCGGCGACTACTTCCCGGCGTTCCTGCGCCGCCACGGCTACGAGCACGTGGTGCTCTACGGCCGCGCCGCCGACTGGACCCTGCTGCGCATCAGCGGCGACGAGGTCACCTTCCTCGACGCCACCCCCTACGTCGGCATGGACAACCTCGACTTCACCGCGGCGATCGAGCGCGACTTCGCCTGCGAGGAGCGACGCAACATGGCGCTGGCGCGGCTCACCGTGGCCGGCGAGAACGGCGTGCTGTGCAGCGGCATCATGGGCGGGCCGAAGGCGATCTGGGCGCGCGGCGGCGGCGGCGCCAAGATGGGCTCGCTGCGGCTCAAGGGGATCCTGGTCCAGGGCGAGCCGCCGGAGACCGAGTACTCCGAGGTGTACAAGAAGTACAACAAGCAGATCGGCAAGAAGATCCTCTCGACCAGCGTGATCCGCAACGCGCTGAAGAAGGTCGGCACGCCGTTCCTGTACAAGCCGAGCCGGGTGCTCGGCGCGATGGGCACCAAGAACAACCAGGAGACCACCTGGATCGACGCCCTCGACGCCGACAACATCGACCCCTACCGGCCGGGCATGGACGGCTGCTTCAAGTGCCCGGTGCACTGCCGCGCGCGCAACGACCTGACCCCCGAGGGCAAGGGCGGCTTCGGCGCGCACGCGCTGAAGGGGCTGAAGGGCAACGCCAGCTACGACAAGCCGCAGGCCGAGCTCGAGCACGACCACGGCAAGACCTGGAACGGCGCCCGCGACGACGGCGTGTTCGACAAGTACGACAAGGGCGACGGCCCCGAGTACGTGACCCTGGGCAAGTTCGGCCCGAACCTCGGCGTCACCGAGATCGAGCACGTGCTGCGCTGCAACAACATCCTCAACGACCTCGGCCTCGACTCCGCCAGCACCGGCGGCGCCTTCGGCTGGGCGTTCGAGCTATTCCAGCGCGGCATCATCACCACCGAGCACACCGGTGGCCTCGAGCTGACCTGGGGCGACGCGCGGCTGATCGAGCAGCTGCTGTTCATGACCGCGCGCCGCGAGGGCTTCGGCAACGTGCTCGCCGACTCGGCGCGCGCGGTCGAGAAGGGCCACTACCCGGCGGCGGCGCTCGACTACCGGATGGCCTCGAAGGGGCTGTTCCAGTCCGACCCGCACGACGCGCGGATCCTCAAGGCGTTCGCGCTGGGCCTCGCCGTGGCGACGCGCGGCATGGACCACCTGCGCAACCGGGTGACGCTCGAGATCAACGCGCGGATCAACGACGACCCGGCGTTCAAGACCGCGCTCTACGGCGGCACCGTGGCCGCCGAGCCGGACGCCTACGCCGGCAAGGAGTACGCGGTGCGCAAGTGCGAGAACAACTTCGCCGCCGGCGACGCGGTCGGCATGTGCCGCTTCAACACCGCGCTGTTCAACTCGCCGAGCCTGCCCGACCCGGCCGACTTCGCCCACCAGCTGAGCGAGCTGACCGGGGTGCCGTTCAGCGCCGAGCAGGTCGACGAGGCGGGCCGCCAGATCACCGGCCTGGAGCGGATGATCAACTTCCGCCTGGGCCTGCGCGCCGCCGACGACACGCTGCCGCAGCGCTGGTTCGACGAGGCCAACACCTTCGGGCCGTTCACCGGCGCCAAGGTCGACCGCGACGAGTTCGCGGCGCTGCGCGCGCGCTTCTACGAGCTGACCGGGCTCAACCGCGAGGGCGTGCCGAAGCGCGACTGGCACCGCCAGCTGTCGCAGCTGGTCACCGGCTTCGCGGTCGAGGTCGAGCTGCCTCCCGGTACGCCGGGCGCGCCCGAGCACGGCATCGTCCTCGACGAGCCGGTGCACAACGTGATCGAGCTGCGCGAGGCCCTGGCCCGGCGCCTGCCCGAGGCCGCGACCCAGCTCGCCGACCGCTCGCTGAACGTCGCCGTCAACGACCAGCTGCTGGTCGCCGGCGAGCAGCAGGCCGGTATCCGCAGCGGCGACCGGGTCACGCTGCTGCCGATGCTCGGCGGCGGCTGAGCCGGACGGAGGGGCTCGGAGTAGGCTGGTTCTACTCTGACCCCCCGCGCCGGATGCCGATGAAATCGACCGTGCCCGGCTTCCTGCTGGCGCTGCTGCTGGCCACGACGGCGACGCGCGCCGCCGGGCCGCAGCCCGAGCTGCCGACCGCGCAGATCCGCGTCGACGGCGTGCCGCTGACCGTCGAGGTGGCCGACGACGAGCGCGAGCGCGAGCACGGCCTGATGTTCCGCAGCGAGCTGGCCGACGGCCGCGGGATGCTGTTCGTCTACCCGCGGGCCGGCCAGCGCGCCTTCTGGATGCGCAACACCCCGCTGCCGCTCGACCTCGGCTACGCCGACGCCGACGGCACGCTGTTCGAGCTGCACCAGCTGGAGCCGCACTCGCTGCGCCCGGTGCCGTCGGGCGCGCCGGCGCGCTACGTGCTCGAGGTGCCACGCGGCTGGTTCGCGCGCCACCGCCTGGGCCCCGGCGCCCGGCTCGAGCTCGGCGCGCTGGCGCGCTGAACCGCCCCCGGCGGCGGAGTAGCCGGACCCCGCGCATGGTTGACATCCCGGCTATGTCCCACTAAAAACCTCAAGTATCCGTGCGGCGCCGGGCGCTGCGACACTCACCCCGACTGGACACCCATGTCCGAGACCCTGACAGACCGTTTCGGCCGCACCATCCAGTACGTCCGCGTGTCGGTCACCGACCGCTGCGACCTGCGCTGCTTCTACTGCCTGCCCGAGGGGTTCCACGACTTCGAGGAGCCGGCGCACTGGCTCGACTTCGACGAGATCGAACGCGTGGTCGCCGCCTTCACCCGGCTCGGGGTGCGCCGCATCCGGCTGACCGGGGGCGAGCCGCTGGTGCGCCGCGGCCTGCCCGACCTGGCGGCCCGGCTGTCCGCGCTGCCGGGGCTGGAGGACCTCTCGCTGTCGACCAACGCGACGCAGATGGCGCGGCTGGCGCAGCCGCTGCGCGACGCCGGCGTGAGCCGGATCAACGTCAGCCTCGACTCGCTGAATGCCGAGCGCTTCAGGCAGATCACCGGCGGCCGGCTGGAGAAGGTGCTGGCCGGGCTGATGGCGGCCAAGGCCGCCGGCTTCGCGCCGATCAAGATCAACATGGTGGCGCTGAAGGGGATCAACGACGACGAGATCGACGGCATGGTCGAGTTCTGCGCGGAGCACGGCTTCACGCTGCGCCTGATCGAGACCATGCCGATGGGCGACACCGGGCGCCGCGCCAGCGGCGACCACTACCTCGACCTGCAGGAGGTGCGCAGGCGCCTCGCGCAGCGCTTCGAGCTGATCCCGGGCGTGATGCCGGGCGGCGGCCCGGCGCGCTACGTCCAGGTCGCCGGCACCGACCTGCGCATCGGCTTCATCACCCCGATCTCGCAGCACTTCTGCGAGAGCTGCAACCGCATCCGCCTGGCCGCGGACGGCACGCTGTACATGTGCCTCGGCCAGGAGCACACCTTCGCGCTGCGCCCGCTGCTGCGCGACGGCGCCAGCGATGCCGAGCTGGAGCAGGCGATCCGCGCCGCGCTGGAGCTGAAGCCCGAGCGCCACGAGTTCCGCGAGCAGCCGGAGAAACTGGTCCGGCTGATGGCGCGCACCGGGGGCTGATCCCGCGCCGCGATGGGTGAGGTCGTCGCCTTCCGCTCCAA
Organism: Gammaproteobacteria bacterium; assembly: GCA_036525695.1. Lineage (GTDB taxonomy): Bacteria > Pseudomonadota > Gammaproteobacteria > QNFN01 > QNFN01 > DATCZX01. The sequence goes on from DATCZX010000398.1 coordinate 5,671, forward strand.
CCGCGCCCGCTTCCACGTCGGGCAGCTGGTGCACCACCGCCTGTTCGGTTACCGCGGCGTGATCGTCGACGCCGACCCCCGCTTCGCCGGCAGCGACGCCTGGTACGAGCGGGTCGCGCGCACCCGCCCGCCCAAGGACCGCCCCTGGTACCACGTGCTGGTGCACCGGGGCGAGCACGCCACCTACGTCGCCGAGCGCAACCTCGAACCGGAACCGCAACCGGCACCGGTCGAGCACCCGCTGCTCGACGCATTCTTCGCCCGCTTCGACGGCACCGGCTACCTGCCGCGCAACCGGCACAACTGAAGCCCGACCGTCTTTCATCAACGGGGCTTATGCCCCCATCAATCGGGTTGCCCGGTCCGGTGCGGTGCAGTACCCTTGGCGCGGCTGTCCCGGCTGCAGATCCTGCCGGGACCTGAATAACGACAGCCGGCCCGTGGCGATCCCGCGGTGCCGTCGACTTACGGAGGAGACGCGGCGGCATGGCGCGACACGCCGGTGCCGTCCCCAAGCGATGGCCGTACGAGGCTCGCTAATCGCCCCCCGCTTCGCCGCGCCCACGCGGCGGAGTGCCACTTCGATACCGCCAGCCCCCGCTGCCGATGCGCCTGTTCTCTAGGCACCGGGGCATCCCGACCTTCGCCCGCGGCGGCGTCCACCCGGACGAGCACAAGGAGCTGACGGCCGACTGCGCGATCGCCGACTTCGTCCCGCGCCAGGTCAGCGTGCCGATCCACCAGAGCCTCGGCGCCCCGTCCCACCCGGTGGTCAAGAAGGCCGACCGCGTGCGCCGCGGCGACCTGATCGCCAGCGACGCCGACGGCGGGGTGCCGATCCACGCCCCGGTCAGCGGCATCGTCAGGTCGGTCGACAGCGGCGTCCACCCGGTGCTGGCGATCGACACCACGATCACCATCGAGGCGCGCGACGACGACCCCGGCGCGGAGTTCGCGCCGCTGCCCGACTGGCAGCTGCTGCCGCGCGGCGAGCTGCTCGAGCGCATCCGCCTGGCCGGCGTGGTCGGCCTCGGCGGGGCCACCTTCCCGACCTTCCGCAAGCTCAACCTGCCGGCCGACGCCCGCGTCGACACGCTGGTGATCAACGGCTCCGAGTGCGAGCCCTACCTGACCTGCGACCACCGGCTGATGCTGGAGCGCGCCGACGAGGTGGTCCAGGGCGCCTGGCTGATCGCCAAGATCATCGGCGTCGCGCGCTGCCTGGTCGGGATCGAGGAGAACAAGGCCGACGCCGCCGCGGCGCTGCGCGCGGCGATCGACCGGCTGCACCTGGCCGGCAGCGACCACCCGCTGGCGATCGAGGTGGTGGTCACCCAGACCAAGTACCCGCAGGGCTCGGAGAAGCAGCTGATCCAGGCGCTGACCGGGCGCGTGGTGCCGATCCGCGGCCTGCCGATGCAGGTCGGCGTGGTGGTGCAGAACGTCGCCACCGCGTTCGCGATCCTCGAGGCGGTGCGCCAGCAGAAACCGGTGATCGAGCGCGTGGTCACCGTCTCCGGCCTCGGCATCGCCCGGCCGGCCAACCTGCGCGTGCCGATCGGCACCCCGGTCAACGCCATCGTCGAGGCGTGCGGCGGCTTCCGCGCCGAGGTGGTCAAGGTGCTCGCCGGCGGACCGATGATGGGACGCGCGCTGGCCGACCTCTCCGCGCCGGTGACCAAGGGCACCAGCGGGCTGCTGTTCCTGACCCGCGCCGAGACCAACCTCGGCGGCTACCAGCCGTGCATCGGCTGCGGCGAGTGCCTCGACGTCTGCCCGCTCGGCCTCGAGCCGAGCAAGGTGTCGCAGTACGTCGAGGCCGGGCGGCCGCTCGAGACCGCCGGCTTCGGCGCGCTGGAGTGCTTCGAGTGCGGCTGCTGCTCCTACAGCTGCCCGTCGAACCGCCCCCTGGTGCAGTTCATGCAGGTGGCCAAGGCGGCCTACCGCCAGCAGCTGCTGCGGAGGAGCGCGTGAGCGGCCCGGCTCCCGACCTCTACCTGTCGCCCGGCCCGCACATCCGCCGCGGGCGCACCACCGCCGAGATCATGTGGCTGGTCAACCTGTCGCTGGCGCCGGCGCTGGTCTGGGCGGTGCTGGTGTTCGGCTGGCCGGTGCTCGGCATCACCGTCAGCGCGGTGCTCGGCTGCGCGCTGGCCGAGCAGCTCGCCTGCCTGGTGCGCCGGGCCCCGTCGACGCTGCCGGACGGCTCGGTGGTCTGCACCGGGCTGCTGCTCGCCTACACGCTGCCGCCGGGGATGCCGCTGTGGATGCCGTTCGTCGGCGGCGCGCTCGGCGTGTTCTTCGCCAAGACCGTCTTCGGCGGGCTCGGCTACAACGTCTTCAACATCGCCCTGGTCGCGCGCGCGCTGATGATGGCGACCTTCCCGGTGGAGATGACCACCGCCTGGGTGGAGCCCGATTTCGGCGCCCTCGCCGCGGTCGACGCCCTCTCCGGCGCGACCCCGCTGGTCAGCCTGACCGGCGGCGGCGAGGCGGCCGGCGCGGCGATCGTCGGCACCCCGGAGGGGATGGCGCACGGCCTGGCCTTCTTCCTCGGCCTGCGCCCCGGCTCGATCGGCGAGGTCTCGGTGCTGCTGATCGGGCTCGGCGCCGCGTTCCTGCTCTGGCAGCGGATCATCAAGCTGTGGATCCCGGCGAGCGTGATCGCCGGCGCCGCGCTGCTGGCGCCGTGGTCCCCCGACCCGGTGCTCTACCTGCTCTCCGGCGGCCTCTGGCTCGGCGCCTTCTTCATGGCCACCGACTACGTGACCAGCCCGTCGACGCCGAAGGGCCAGGTGGTGTTCGGCCTCGGCATCGGCCTGCTGACCGGGATGATCCGCAACTGGGGCGGCTACCCGGAGGGGATCTGCTACGCGATCCTGCTGATGAACACGCTGACGCCGGCGCTCGAGGAGTGGTTCCGGCCGCCGCGCAGCGCGGCCAAGGGCACGCCGTCGTGAGCACGCCACCGGTCACGCTCGACACCGCGCCGCCGTCGTCCCGCGAGATGCTGCGCATCGCCTTCGGCCTGACCGTGGTCTGCCTGGTCGCGTCGCTGATCCTCGGCGGCATCTACGCCTGGACCGAGCCGGCCAAGCTGCGCAACGTCGCCGAGCGCGAGCAGCGGCTGATCGGCGAGCTGCTCGAGCTGTCGCCGACCGCGCGGGTCGAGGAGGTGCGCCGCTACCTGGTCTGGCGCGGCAACCGGCTCGAGGCGCTCTACCTGACCGCAGGGGCGCTGCTGCGCTTCGACGGCAGCGGCGCGCTGCTCGAGCGCACCGAGCTGCCCGCCGCGCTCGCCGGCAGCGCGTCGGCCGACGAGCGCGACGCCTGGGTGCAGCAGCAGGCGCGACTGGCCGCGGACGACACCTTCCGCCAGGTCGGGCGCTTCTTCGCCGGCTACGAGGGGGCGCGCAGCGCCGGCTACGTGATCGAGGGCAAGAGCGCCGGGTACAAGACCTGGATCCGCTTCTTCCTCGCCATCGATGCCGACTACGGCCTGCGCGGGATCGAGATCATCGAGCACGAGGAGGACCCGGGTCTCGGCGCCGAGATCACCGAGCCCTACTTCAAGCACCAGTTCGCCGGGCGCAGCTTCGACGCGATCCGCACCATCGAGGTGACCAAGGACCCGCTGCCCGCAGCCTGGCGCGCGGCACTCGAGGAGTTCGCCGACCTCGGCCTCGGCGGCTGGCTGGCGCGCCACGCCGACCAGCTCGCCGCGCACCCGGAGATCCACGCGATCACCGGCGCGACCATCAGCAGCGTCGCCGTGACCGACGGCGTCAAGCGCGCGCTGCGCAACTTCCGCAAGCGCATGCAACTCGTGGAGGCCCACCTGTGAGCGATGCCCTGACCCGCCCCGCGCCGCCGGTCTCCGAGCTGGTGATGCGCGGGCTGTTCGACGAGAACCCGGTGTTCCGCCTGGCGCTGAGCCTGTGCCCGGCGGTCGCCGTCACCACCTCGGTGAAGAACGGGCTGATGCTCGGCGTGGCGGTGTTCGTGGTGCAGGTGCTCTCCAGCGTCTCCGCCTCGCTGCTGCGCCGGGTGATCATCCCGAAGATCCGCGTGCCGCTGTTCGTGATCATCATCGCGATGTGGGTCAGCGTGATGGACATGGTGCTGGCCGCGTTCTACCCGGTGGTCTACGCCCAGGTCGGGCTCTACGTGAAGCTGATCGTCGCCTTCGCGATCATCATCTCGCGGATGGAGCTGTTCTCGATGAAGCACGCGGTGCTGCCGTCGTTCTGGGACGGCTTCGGCATGGGGCTGGGCTTCCTGCTGGCGATGCTGCTGACCGGGGCGTTCCGCGAGCTGCTCGGCAGCGGCAGCATCTTCGGCTACGCGCTGGTCGAGTTCCGCCCGCTGCTGCTGGTGATCCTGCCGGCCGGCGGCTTCTTCACCATCGGCCTGATCATGGCGCTGTTCAACTGGGTCGACCTGCGCCGCGGGCACAAGCTGCCGGGGGAGTACAAGGGCTGCCATGGCTGACGCGAGGATCCTCTCCGCCAACGAGCTGCTGGTCGAGGGCGCCGCCGCGCCGCCGCTGGAGGCGGTGCGCCTGGTGCGCGCGGACGACGCCGACATCCTGCTCGACGTCACCGGCGTGCGCGCCGGCAGCGAGCCCGGCAGCTTCATCCTGACCACGCTCGACACGCTGAGCACGCAGGACCACTACCTGCTGACGCTGGCCGGCAGCGACCTGGCCTGGAGCGTCGCGCCGTCGGCGCTGGCGGTGCTGGTCTCGGTGGTGATCGGCTCGGCGCTGATCAACAACTTCGTCTTCACCCGCTACCTCGGCCTGTGCGTCTTCTTCGGCGTCAGCCGCAAGAAGGAGACGGCGATCGGCATGGGCGTCACCTTCACCGTGGTCGGCCTGCTCTCCGGGCTGCTCACCTGGCTGCTCAACGAGTTCGCGCTGAAGCCGCTGCACATCGGCTTCCTCGAGATCATCGCCTTCATCGGCATCGTCGCCTGCCTGGTGCAGGGCACCGACCTGGTGATGAAGAAGGTCAACAAGGTGCTGCACGCGAAGTTCGGCATCTACCTGGTGCTGATCACCACCAACTGCATCATCCTCGCGGTGCCGCTGCTCAACGCGACCAACGACGCGACCTTCGTCGAGGGCATCGGGCTGGCGCTCGGCTCCGGCCTCGGCTTCGCGCTGGCGCTGTTCCTGATGAGCTGCGCGCGCGAGAGGGTCGAGCTGGCACCGGTGCCGCCGGTGTTCCGCGGCCTGCCGATCTCGTTCATCATCGCCGGGCTGTTCGCGATGGCCTTCCTCGGCTTCTCCGGCCTGTCGTTCATGTGATGGAGCTGCTCCCCGTCATCGCCTGGGGGGTCGCGGTGTTCACCGTGCTCGGCCTGTTCTTCGGCGTCGCGCTGGCGGCCACCGCGCGCCGCTTCCACGTCGCCACCAACCCGGTGATCGACGAGGTCAAGGAGAACCTGCCGTCGGCCAACTGCGGCGCCTGCGGCTACGCCGGCTGCGCGGCCTACGCCGAGCAGGTGGTCGAGGACGCCGAGGTCGCGCCGACGCTGTGCACGCCCGGCGGCAAGGAGATCGCGATCACCGTCGGCCAGCTCACCGGCAAGGCGGTCGGCGAGATGAAGGATGAGGTGGCGATGCTGCGCTGCGCCGGCATCCGCGCCGTCGCCCGCGAGCAGGCCCACTACGTCGGCATCCGCAGCTGCGCCGCCGCGGCGCTGGCGTTCGGCGGGCCGAAGGCGTGCAAGTACGGCTGCCTCGGCCTGGGCGACTGCATCCAGGCCTGCGCCTTCGACGCGATCACCCCGACCGCCGGCGGCGTCGTCGCCATCGACCCGGCCAAGTGCACCGGCTGCGGGCTGTGCGTGGTCGCCTGCCCGAAGCAGACGCTGGAGATGTACCCGCGCCACCACCGCGTGATCCTCTCGTGCACCACGCGCGACAAGGGCAAGTCGGTCAAGAACGCCTGCACCGTCGGCTGCATCCAGTGCCAGCTGTGCATCAAGAAGTGCCCGGCCACGGCGATCCGCTTCGACGACTCCGGCATCATCACCGTCGACCACGAGCCGTGCCTGGCCTACGGCGGCAGTTGCGAGGAGGTCTGCGTGCAGGTCTGCCCGACCGACATCCTGCACCGGCCCGGCATGCTGCCGGACCCGGACAAGATGAAGAAGGCCAAGGGCGGTAACGACGACGCGGCGCGCACCGGCACCGACGGCTGAGCCGGGCTGAGGTCCAGGCCCGCTCCGGCAGACGGCCCACGGATAACCAGCGCCGGCGCCGCGGCTGCAGGGTGGGTAGGCGCAGCGCATCCACCCAGCCTCCGCGCCCCGCGGCGGCGGCGGGCGCGGCTCAGTAGTTCCAGTACTGGTTGAACGCCTCGACGTTGCCGGTGCGGTCGAACGACAGCACCGCGAACGGGTCCTTGCGCGCGCCCATCTCCATGCCCGGCGGGCCCATCGGCATCTCCGGCACGGCCAGGCCGGCGACGGCCGGCTTCTGCGCCAGCAGCCGCTTGATGTCGTCGGCCGGTACGTGGCCCTCGATCACGTAGCCGTCGATCACCGCGGTGTGGCACGAGGCCAGCGCGGCCGGCAGCCCGAGCTGCTGCTTGATCGGCATGACGTCGTCGCGCGCCACGTCGCTGACCTCGAAACCGTGGGTGCGCAGGTGGTCGATCCAGCCCTTGCAGCAGCCGCAGGAGGGGCTGCGGTAGACGGTGATCTCGCGGCTGCCGGCATGCTCGACCTGCGCGGCATCCCAGGGGCTGGCCGCCCCCGCGGGGAAGCTGGCGAACAGCGCGAGGAGCCCGGCGACGGCCAGGCTCCGGGTGAGTGTCGGTCTCGAAGTGCGCATCACTGGCGTGGACTCCCGGTAGCTGGTTGGTGGGGCCCGCGGCGGGCGCGGGCTGCGTCTGGTTCGACCATGGATCAGTAGCCGCGTTCGAAATCGACCGCGTGTTGCAGCGGCTGGCCGGCGACGAAGCGGCGGTAATTGTCTGCGAACACGCCGACGATCGCCTCGGGAAAGCTCAGCGCGGCGTTGTGCGGGGTCAGGTAGGCGTTCTCCAGCCGCCACAGCGGGCTCTCCGCCGGCAACGGCTCCGTGGCGAACACGTCGAGCACCGCGGCGCGCAGCGCGCCGCTGGCGAGCGCCGCGGCCAGCTCCTGCTCGACCACCGCGCTGCCGCGGCCGACGTTGACCAGCACCGCGCCCCGCGGCAGGCAGGCGAGCGCGGCGGCATCGACCAGGCCGGTGGTCGCCGCGGTGTGCGGCAGCGCCAGCACCAGGTAGTCGAGCCCGGCGAGGAACTGCGGCCACTCGCCGCCGGCGTAGACCCGCTCCACGCCGGGGCACTCCCCGGGGCTGCTGCGGAACCCGCGCACGCGCATGCCGAAATGGTTCGCGCTGTCGACCACCGCGCGGCCGAGGGAACCGAGCCCGGCCACGCCGAGCCGCTGGCCGCCGAGCCCGCGGTACGGGAGCGGTTCCCAGCGCCCCCGCCGCTGGTTGGCGCGGGTCGCGAACAGCTGGCGCTCCAGCGCCAGGATCCAGCCGAACACGTACTCGCGCACCAGCGGGCCGAACACGCCCTTGATCCCGGTCAGCAGGTAGTCGCGGCGCAACCCGGGGCGGCACAGCGCCTCGACGCCGGCGTAGGTCGACTGCACCCAGCGCAGCCGGGTGGCGGCGTCCAGCACCTCGGCCACCCGCGCCGGCACGCCGAGCAGCAGCGTGCACTCCGGCGCCCGCCGGCGCGCCTCGTCGACGTCGGCCGGCAGCACCAGCTCGAGCCCGGGGAGCGCCGCGGCCT
>DATCZX010000399.1:0-8678 GCA_036525695.1 Gammaproteobacteria bacterium
GGCACCACTTCGAGGGCGGCCAGTCGGTGTTCGAGCTCAACGAGGGGCAGCACCACGACCACATCGTCTGCGTGCGCTGCGGCCGGGTCGACGAGTTCATGGACCCGCGCATCGAGGCGCTGCAGCGGACCATCGCCAGCGAGGCCGGCTACCAGATCACCGACCACCAGCTGCACATCTACGGCGTCTGCCCGCACTGCCGCGACTGACGCGGCCGCTCAACCGGCGGCGAGTTCCAGCATCTCCTCGGCATGGGCCCGCGTCTGCGCGGTGATCTGCAGCCCGCCGAGCATCCGCGCGAGCTCCTGCACCCGGGCGCTGCGGTCGAGCGCGGCGACCTCGGTGCGCGTGGCCTGGCCGCTGCTCGACTTGGTCACCTGCTGGTGGTGGTGGGCCAGCGCCGCGACTTGGGGCAGGTGGGTGATGCAGAGCACCTGCCGGCTCGCCGCGAGCTCGCGCAGCCGGCGGCCGACGATCTCGGCGACGCGGCCGCCGACGCCGACGTCGACCTCGTCGTAGACCTGGGTCACCACCTCGAGCCCGGCCGCGGTCACCGACTGGATCGCCAGGCTGATCCGCGACAGCTCGCCGCCGGAGGCGAACTGCGCCAGCGGCAGCGCCGGCTGGCCGGGGTTGCTCGCGACCAGGTACTGGACGCGCTCGTCGCCGGCTGCCGAGCCCGCCGTGCCGGCCAGCGGCAGCAGCTCCACGACCAGCCGCCCGCCGGGCATGCCGAGCTGCTGCATCCCCGCGCTGACCGCCTCGGCGAGCCCGCTGGCGGCCTGCGCGCGGCGCCGGCCGAGCTCGCCGGCCAGTTCCGCGTAGCGCGCGCGGGCCTGCTCCAGCGCGGCGGCGAGGCGGGCGCTGCGTGCGTCGGGGTCGTCGTCATCGCCGAGCTGCTGCGCCACCTGCGCCAGCAGCTCGGGCAGGGTCTCCGGCGCGACCCGGTACTTGCGCCCGGCCTCGAGCAGCGCCGCGATGCGCTGCTCGACCTGCGCCAGCCGGGCCGGGTCGAGGTCGATGCCGTCGGCGCGCTCGCGCAGCGTGTCGACCCCCTCGCGCAGCAGGATCAGCGACTCGTCCAGGGTCCGCGCCGCCGGCGCCAGGGCCGGGTCGAGCGCCTGCAGCTCGGCCAGTTCCCGCCCCGCGCGCGCCAGCAGGTCGTGCAGGCTGTCCTCGTCGGCCGCGTAGAGCCGCAGGACCAGCGCCTGCAGCCCGGCCAGCAGCTCGTCGGCGTGGGCCAGGCGGCGGTGCTCCTCCTCCAGCTCGGCCAGTTCGCCGGGGCGCGGCGCCAGCGCCTCGAGCTCGTGCAGCTGGTAGCGCAGCAGCTCGCGCCGCTCGCTGCTCGCGGCCAGCCCCGCGCTGCACTCGGCGTGCTCGCTCGCGGCGGCCTGCCACGCGGCGTGCGCCGCGGCGACCTGTTGCAGCAGCGCCTCGTGGCGGCCCCAGGCGTCCAGCAGCCGGCGCTGCGCCTCGGGGCGCAGCAGCGACTGGTGCTCGTGCTGGCCGTGGATGTCGGCGAGCAGGTCGCCCAGCGCCTTCAGCGCCTGCAGCGTCACCGGCGTGCCGTTGACGAAGGCGCGCGAGCGCCCCTCGCGGGCGATCACCCGGCGCACCAGGCAGTCGTCGTCGGCGTCGAGCCCCTGCTCGGCATACCAATCGCGCGCCGCGGCTACCGCGGCGAGGTCGAAGCCGGCGCTGACCTCGGCGCGCTCGCAGCCGTGGCGGATCTGGCGTGGCTCGGCCCGGTCGCCGAGCACCAGCCCGAGGGCGTCGACCAGCATCGACTTGCCGGCCCCGGTCTCGCCGGTCAGCACGGTCAGGCCGGGGCCGAGCTCGAGCTCGACGCGGTCGATCAGGCCGAAATCGCGGATCTGCAGGTAGGTCAGCATCGCCGGGGGCTCAGGGGCGTTTGTGCCAGTGGAGCTTCTCGCGCAGGATCTCGAAGTAGCGGTAGTCGCCCGGGTGGATCAGCTGCACCGGGGCCTCCTTGCGGCGGATCTGGACCCGGTCGCCGGGGAGCAGCGCGAGCTTGATCTGGCCGTCGCAGGTGGCCAGCGACTCGCTCGCGCGCACCACGATCTCGATCTCGCTGTCGCCGTCGATCACCGTCGGCCGGTTGCTCAGCGTGTGCGGGCAGATCGGCACCAGCACCAGCGCGTTGAGCTTCGGGTGCATGATCGGGCCGCCGCCGGAGAGGGCGTAGGCGGTCGAGCCGCTCGGGGTCGACACGATCAGGCCGTCCGAGCGCAGCCGGTAGAGGAAGTCGCCGTTGATGTAGGTGTCGAACTCGATCATCCGCGCGACGTCGGTCTTGTGCACGACGACGTCGTTGAAGGCGTTGCTCTCGCCGATCGGCGCGCCGTCGCGGAGCACGCGGGCGTGCAGCAGCAGCCGCTCCTCGCTGAGGTAGTCGCCGGCCAGGATCGGCCCGAGCTTCTCCAGCATCAGTTCCGGCGAGACGTCGACCAGGAAGCCGAGGCGGCCGAGGTTGACCCCGAGCAGCGGCACGCGGTGATCGCACAGGCTGCGCGCGGCGTCGAGCAGGGTGCCGTCGCCGCCGATGACGATGGCGAGGTCGCAGCGTGCGCCGATCTCGGCGCGGCTGGCGACGGCCAGCGGGCTGCCGTGGACCGCGTCGCGGCTCCCCGCGTCGATCAGCACGCCGAGGCCGAGGCCGAGCAGGTGCTCGGCCAGCCGGTTCAGGGTCGGGCCGACCTCGGGGCTGTCGTACTTGCCGATCAGGCCGACCTGCTTGAAGGCGCTGTGCATGTTCCGCTGCTGGCGCGCCACGGGCTGCTGGGTGCGGCGCGCCCGGCAAAACTAGCACGCCGCCGACGTGCCGGCCACCGGCCCGCGGTGCGGCTTGACAGTCGCGATGCCGAGCGGCTAGGTTGCCGATTAGCACTCTGCAGCCGCGAGTGCCAAGCCCGGGCCGCGCGGCCCGGACGCAGCCACGACAACGCGGGTTCCGCAGCGCCATGCAGCAGCAGGAACTTTCCGACCGCGCCCGCCACCTGCTGCGGGTGCTGGTCGAGAAGTACATCAGCGACGGCCAGCCGGTCGGCTCGCGCACGCTGTCGCGCGAGTCCGGGCTGGTGCTCAGCGCGGCGACCATCCGCAACGTGATGGCCGATCTCGAGGAGCTCGGGCTGGTGGTCTCCCCGCACACCTCGGCGGGCCGCGTGCCGACCGCCAAGGGGTTCCGCTTCTTCGTCGACTCGCTGGTGGCGCTGAAGCCGCCCGACCGCCTCGACGTCGAGCGCATGCGCCAGCGCCTGCACGGCGACCCCGGCAGCAAGGAGATGGTCGAGACCGCGTCGCAGGTGCTGTCCGAGATGACGCGCATGGCCGGGCTGGTGATGGTGCCGCGCCGGGCCCGCTTCGCGCTGCGCCACGTCGAGTTCCTGCCGCTCTCCGAGCGCCGCATCCTGGCGATCCTGGTGGTCAACGAGCGCGAGGTGCAGAACCGGGTGATCCAGACCGAGCGCCAGTACAGCGTCGGCGAGCTGCAGCAGGCGGCCAACTACCTGAACGAGCACTTCTGCGGGCGCGACATCCTGGCCATCCGTGACGCCCTGGTCGCCGACCTCGACGAGGCCCAGGACTCGATGAACCGGCTGATGCTGACCACCATCGACATCGCCCGCTCGGCGTTCCGCCCGGCCGAGGCCGGCGACGACTACGTGATCTCCGGCGAGACCCGGCTGATGCAACTGCACGAGCTGGCCGACATCGACAAGCTGCGCCAGCTGTTCGAGGCGTTCCAGCGCAAGCGCCAGCTGCTCGGCCTGCTCGACCGCTGCCTGCAGGCCGACGGCCTGCACATCTTCATCGGCGAGGAGGCCGGCGAGGGGGTGTTCGGCGAGTGCAGCATGGTCACCTCGACCTACTCGGTCGACGGCCAGGTGGTCGGCGTGCTCGGCGTGGTCGGGCCGACGCGGATGGACTACGAGCGGGTGATCCCGGTGGTCGACGTCACGGCGAAACTGCTCGGCGCGGCCTTGAACTCCGGCTGAGGCGTCCCCAACTAGCGAGCGACGTGCCCGCGCCGCGGGTACCGGCGCGGCTCCCCGCGGTGCCCGCTGCCGCGAGCGCTTGGCGCAAGCTACTGAATTGGATCGAACCAACCCTGGAGTTCAGGCAGTCATGAGTCAGCAGCAGGCGGCCGGAGAGGCCGACAACCCGCCCGGCGAGACGCCGGACAACCCTGCCGAAGCGGCCGTGGATGCCGCCGCGGCGACGGCGCCCGAGACCGCCCCGGCCGACGCGCCGGCCGACCCCGCGGCCCGCGTCGCCGAGCTCGAGGGCGAGCTCGCCGAGCTGCGCGGCCAGCTGGAGGCGCAGCGCGAGCAGGTGCTGCGCGCGCGCGCCGACCTCGACAACCAGCGCAAGCGCGCCGAGCGCGAGCTCGAGAACGCCCACAAGTACGCCCTCGAGCAGTGCATGAAGGAGCTGCTGCCGGTGCGCGACAGCCTGGAGATGGGCCTCGCGGCGAGCGCCGACCAGGCCACCGAGGTGGCGCACCTGCGCGAGGGCACCGCGCTGACGCTGAAGCTGCTCAGCGGCATGCTGGAGAAGTTCTCCGTGCGCGAGATCGTGCCGCAGGGCGAGAAGTTCGACCCGGCGTTCCACCAGGCGATGGCCACCCAGCCGTCGGCCGAGGTCGCCGCCGACCACGTGCTGACGGTCTACCAGAAGGGCTACCTGCTCAACGACCGGCTGCTGCGCCCGGCGCTGGTGATCGTCGCGGCCGCGCCGAAGACTTGAACCCGGCAGCGGCACACCCCATCTAGAACCCACAGCGAGCCGCGGCAATCAGGCAGGGCTCACGGAGCACAGACATGGCCAAGATCATCGGCATCGACCTCGGCACGACCAACTCGTGCGTCGCCATCATGGAGGACGGCAAGCAGCGCGTCATCGAGAACAGCGAGGGTGACCGCACCACGCCGTCCGTCGTCGCCTTCACCAAGGACGGCGAGGTGGTGGTCGGCCAGTCCGCCAAGCGCCAGGCGGTGACCAACCCGGACAACACGCTGTACGCGATCAAGCGGCTGATCGGGCGCAAGTTCGCCGACGACGTCGTGCAGCGCGACATCAAGATGGTGCCGTACCGGATCGTCAAGGCCGACAACGGCGACGCCTGGGTCGAGGCCAACGGCAAGAAGATGGCACCGCCGGAGATCTCCGCGCGCGTGCTGCAGAAGATGAAGAAGACCGCCGAGGACTACCTCGGCGAGCCGGTCACCGAGGCGGTGATCACGGTGCCGGCCTACTTCAACGACTCGCAGCGCCAGGCGACCAAGGACGCCGGCAAGATCGCCGGCCTCGAGGTCAAGCGCATCATCAACGAGCCGACCGCGGCGGCGCTCGCCTACGGCATGGACAAGAAGCGCGGCGACGCCAAGATCGCCGTCTACGACCTCGGCGGCGGCACCTTCGACATCTCGATCATCGAGATCGCCGAGGTCGACGGCGAGCACCAGTTCGAGGTGCTCTCGACCAACGGCGACACGTTCCTCGGCGGCGAGGACTTCGACATGCGCCTGATCGACTACATCGCCGACCAGTTCAAGAAGGACAGCGGGGTCGACCTGCACAACGACCCGCTGGCGCTGCAGCGGCTGAAGGAGGCGGCCGAGAAGGCCAAGATCGAGCTGTCGTCGAGCACCCAGACCGAGGTCAACCTGCCCTACATCACCGCCGACGCCAGCGGGCCGAAGCACCTGAACATGAAGCTGACCCGGGCCAAGCTCGAGGCGCTGGTCGAGGACCTGGTCGCGCGCACGATCGAGCCGTGCAAGATCGCGCTGAAGGACGCCGGGCTCCCCGCCGCGCAGATCGACGACGTGATCCTGGTCGGCGGGCAGACGCGCATGCCGAAGGTGCAGGAGGTGGTCAAGGACTTCTTCGGCAAGGAGCCGCGCAAGGACGTCAACCCCGACGAGGCGGTGGCGATCGGCGCCGCGATCCAGGGCGGCGTGCTCGGCGGCCAGGTCAAGGACGTGCTGCTGCTCGACGTCACCCCGCTGTCGCTCGGCATCGAGACCCTCGGCGGCGTGATGACCAAGCTGATCGAGAAGAACACCACGATCCCGACCAAGGCGCAGCAGGTGTTCTCGACCGCCGACGACAACCAGACCGCGGTGACCGTGCACGTGCTGCAGGGCGAGCGCGAGATGGCCAAGGCGAACAAGTCGCTGGGCCGCTTCGACCTCGCCGACATCCCGCCGGCGCCGCGCGGCGTGCCGCAGGTCGAGGTGACCTTCGACATCGACGCCAACGGCATCCTGCACGTGTCGGCCAAGGACAAGGCGACCAACAAGGAGCAGTCGATCATCATCAAGGCCTCGAGCGGGCTCTCCGACGACGAGATCGAGAAGATGGTCAAGGACGCCGAGGCGCACGCCGCCGAGGACAAGCGGCTGCGCGAGCTGGTCGACGCGCGCAACCACGCCGACAACCTGATCCACGCCACGCACAAGTCGCTGAAGGAGCTCGGCGACAAGGTCAGCGCGGAGGAGAAGCAGGAGATCGAGGCGGCGGTCGACGCGCTGAAGCAGGCGATGGAGGGCGACGACAAGGCGGCGATCGAGAGCAGGAGCGAGGCGCTGGCCGAGCGCTCCGGCAAGCTCGCCGAGCGGCTCTACAGCCAGTCCGGCGATGGTGACGGTGGCGCCGCGGGTGGCGCTGAAGGCGGGAGCCAGGCCGGCGCCGAGCGCGACGACGTGGTCGACGCCGAGTTCGAAGAGGTCAAGGACGAGCGCAAGTAAACCGCGCGGCCCGCGGGCCGCCGCAACCCTGCCGGCCACGCCGGCCCCGGGCCCCCGGCTAGGGCCCGGCGGCCCGCGTGGCCTGAGTGCCGAGGACGATGGCGAAACGCGACTATTACGAGGTCCTCGGGGTGGCGCGCACCGCCAGCGAGGCCGAGATCAAGAAGGCCTTTCGCCGCCTGGCGATGAAGCTGCACCCCGACCGCAACCCCGACGACAAGGTCGCGGAGGAGCGCTTCAAGGAGGCCAAGGAGGCCTACGACGTGCTCGGCGACCCGCAGAAGCGGGCCGCCTACGACCAGTTCGGCCACGCCGGCGTCGACCCGTCGTTCGGCGCCGGCCAGGGCGGGCCCGGCGGGGCGAGCTTCAGCGACATCTTCGGCGACGTCTTCGGCGACATCTTCGGCGGCGGCCGCGGCGGCGGGCGCCAGCGCAGCTACCGCGGCGCCGACCTGCGCTACAACCTGGTGCTGTCGCTCGAGGAGGTGGTGCACGGCACCACCAGAAAGATCCGCGTGCCGAGCCTGGTGCCGTGCGGGGAGTGCGACGGCAGCGGCGCGCGCCGCGGCAGCCAGCCGACCCAGTGCGGCACCTGCGGCGGCGCCGGCCAGGTGCGCATGCAGCAGGGGTTCTTCTCGATCCAGCAGACCTGCCCGCGCTGCAAGGGGCAGGGGCGGGTGATCTCCGACCCGTGCCCGAAGTGCCGTGGCCACGGCCGCACCGAGGAGTCGCGCACGCTGTCGGTCAAGGTGCCGGCCGGGGTCGACAACGGCGACCGCATCCGCCTCGCCGGCGAGGGCGAGGCCGGCGAGCACGGCGCGCCGCCGGGTGACCTCTACGTGCACATCCAGGTGCGCGAGCACCCGATCTTCGCCCGCGAGGGCAGCGACCTGTTCTGCGAGGTGCCGATCGGCTTCGTCACCGCGGTGCTCGGCGGCGAGCTGGCGGTGCCGACGCTGGACGGCCGGGTGATGCTGAAGATTCCACCCGAGACGCAGTCCGGCAAGGTGTTCAGGCTGCGCGGCAAGGGCGTGCGCCCGGTGCGCGGCGGGGCCCAGGGCGACCTGCTGTGCCGGGTCGCGGTGGAGACCCCGGTCAACCTGACCGAGGAGCAGAAGCGCATCCTGCGCGAGTTCGCTGCCACCATGGAGCGCGACGGCGGCCACCACAGCCCGAAGCAGGACTCGTGGCTGGACGGCGTGCGCAAGTTCTTCGACGGGATCAAGTTCTGAACCGCGCCGGCACGCCGCGCGGGAGGGGGTGAGGATGACGCGGATCGCGATCAACGGCGCCGCTGGGCGCATGGGCCGCACGCTGGTCGAGGCGTGCCAGGCCGACGCCACGGCCAGCCTGGCGGGGGCGGCCGACCGCCCGGAGAGCGGCCTGCTCGGGCGTGATGCCGGCGAGGTCGCCGGGCTCGGCCCGCTCGGCGTGCCGATCGTCGCCGGGGTGGCCGCGCTCGGCGACGCCTTCGACGTGCTGATCGACTTCACCACGCCGCAGGCGACCATGGAGTCGCTCGCCCACTGCCGCGCCCACGGGCGCCGCATGGTCATCGGCACCACCGGCCTCGACGCGGCGCAGAAGGAGGCCATCGGCGCCGCCGCCGGGGAGATCGCGATCGTCTTTGCGCCGAACATGAGCGTCGGCGTCAACCTGACCTTCAAGCTGGCCGAGCTGGCCGCGCGGGTGCTCGGCGACAGCGTCGACATCGAGATCGTCGAGGCGCACCACCGGCACAAGGTCGACGCCCCCTCCGGCACCGCGCTGCGCCTCGGCGAGGTGGTCGCCGCCGCGCTCGGGCGCGACCTCGCCGAGTGCGCGGTCTACGGCCGCGAGGGGCGCACCGGGCCCCGCGCGCGCAGCACCATCGGCTTCGAGACCATCCGTGCCGGCGACATC
>DATCZX010000400.1:0-7187 GCA_036525695.1 Gammaproteobacteria bacterium
CGCCGCGCCGCGGCGCGCCTGGCCGCTGAGCCGGCTGCACGCGGACCCGGCCGGCGTGGCACGCAGCGTGGCCGAGCTGGAGGCCGGTCGCGGCGGGCTGCTGCTGCGCGGGTCACGCTTCCAGTTGAAGGTGTGGGAGGCGCTGCTGGCGCTCCCGGAGGGCTGCGTGACGAGTTACGGCGCGCTGGCCGCGGCGCTCGGCCGGCCGCGGGCGGCGCGCGCGCTCGGCGGGGCGCTGGCCGCGAACGCGGTCGCGGTGTTGATCCCGTGCCACCGCGTGCTGCGCGCACACGGGGCGCCCGGCGGCTACCGCTGGGGGCTGGAGCGCAAGCTCGCGCTGCTCGGGCGCGAGGCGCTGCGGGCGGGTGCCGGGCCGCCTACTTGAAGGTGCCGGTGAAGCGCTGGGCGCCGGCGCTGCCGTTCTGCGCTGCCAGCTCGATCCAGCGCATCGCCTCGGCCTCGTCGCGCTCGACGCCGCTGCCGGCGAGCAGCAGCAGGCCGAGGTTGAACTGCGCCTCGGCATGGCCCTGCACCGCGGCCTCGTGGAACCAGCGCGCCGCCTGGCCCTCGGGATCGAGTTCCGCGGCCGGCACGCCGAAGCCGTAGACGTACATGTAGCCGAGCTGGAACTGGCCCTCGGCGTAGCCCTGCTCGGCGGAACGCCGGAACCAGTCGAGCGAGACGGCGTCGTCCTCGGCGACCCCGTGCCCGTTGTAGTAGGCCAGGCCCATGTAGACCTGGGCCACCGGGTCGCCGGCCTCGGCCTGCGCGCGCAGCACCGGCAGCGCCTGCGGGTAGTCGCCGCGCTGGTAGGCGGCGACCGCGCCGTCGAGCGGTTCGGCGGCGAGCGCGTGAGCGAGGGGAACGAGCAGGAGCAGGGCGAGTAGCAGGCGGGGCATGACGTGCCTCGGTAGGGGTTGTCGGGTCACCGGCACTACCGCTCCAGTTCACGCACCACGCGGAAACCGATCTCGAACGAGGCGGCATCGGGCGCCAGGCTGCTGCGCGCGGCGGGGCGGACCTCGCTCATCCGGTTCAGGAACGAGCCGCCACGCAGCACGCGCTTGGCGCAGGAGCGGCCGCCGCGGGCGCTGCCGTCGCTCGGCGCGCCGGAATAACCGGACTGGTAGCAGTCGGCGACCCACTCCATCACGTTGCCCGAGACGTGGTGCAGCTTGTATGGGTTAGGCAGCAGGCTCTCGACCGCCAGCGGACGGTCCGGGTTCGGGGTGCGGAAGTCGCAGTCGCTGCAGCGCGCGTAGACCTTCTCGTCGTACAGGTTCCACCAGATCGCCCCGGTGGTGCCGCCGCGCGCGGCGTACTCCCACTCGGCCTCGGTCGGCAGCCGGTAGACCTGCTTGGTCTGCTTGCTCAGCCACTCGGTGTAGGCGACGGCGTCGTTCCAGGAGACGTTGATCACCGGGTTGCTGCCACGCCCCCAGTTGTCGTCGGGGCGCGTGCGGCCGGTGTCGCGGACGAAGGCGTCGAACTCGGCGAAGGAGACCTCGTACTGGCCGATCGCGAACGCCTGCAGCGTCACCTCGTGGACCGGTTGCTCGTCGGTTGCGCCGTCGGCACTGCCCATCTCGAAGCTGCCGGCCGGGATCACGATCATGCGTGGCGCCGAGGTGCCGTTGGCGAGCTTGTCGCGCAGCAGGGAGAGCGGCTCGAACGCCGGAGGGGCGATCACCGCCGGTGCGCCCGGCGTCGGCTCGGGACGGGCCGAGGGCAGCTGGTCGATGGTCACCGGGCGCTCCGCCTCGGGGGCCGTGGTGGCGGTCGCCGGCGCCTCCGGCGCGGATGACGGCTTCAGGAACTTGTCCTTGAGCAGGAACGCGCCACCGCCGATCAGGGCCACGGCGATCACGCCGAGCACCAGCGGCAGCGAGGACTTGCGTTTCTGGTCGACGCGGATCTCGCGGTCGAGCTTCTCGCGCTCGCGGTAGGTCTCGGCGACCTGGCGCGCGGTCTCGAGCTGGGTCTGGGCGTCGCTGGCCAGCCTCTCCGCAGCGACCCGGGCCTCCTCCGCCTCGCGGCTCTTCTGCAGCTGCTCCTCGGCCAGCTGGCGCGCCTCCGCCAGCTCCTGCTCGAGCCGGCCGACCTCGCCGGAGGCCTGCTCCATCGACTTGCGCGCCTGCTCCTTGAGCCGCGCTGCCTCCTGCTCGGCCTCGGCCAGCTGCGAGCTGCGGCGCTCGGCCAGCTGCCGGTTCATCGCCGCCTGCTCCATCGCCGTGCGTGCTTCGCGCAGCTGGGCGTTGGCCTGCTCGGCCTCGGCGAGGATGCGCTGGCGCTCGGCCTCGAGCTCGGCGCGCTGCTCCGCGCTGATCTGGGTGCGCGTGTCCTCCTCGGCGCTCTTCAGCTTGGCGGCCTGCTCCTCGGCCGCCTGGCGCCGCGCCTCCGCTTCCTGCTTGGCGCGCTCCAGCTCGGCCAGCAGGCCGGCCGCCTCCTCGAGCTCGCGCTTGTGCTTCTCGCGCTCCGCGCGCAGCTGGGTCTCGACCTGGGCCTGCAGCTCCATGCGCGCCCGCTCCTCGGCCTCGCGGATGCGGGCGGAGTCGGTCGCGGCCTGCTGCTGGGCGGAGGCCGCCTCGCTGGCGTGCTGCTCGGCGCTGGCGAGCGCCTCGTTGGCCACCGCCAGCTGCGCCTCGTAGCGGGCCCGGTCGGCCTCGAGCTTCTCGCTCAGCTCCTTGCGCAGCGACTCGCCGGCGGCCTCGTGCTCGGCGCGGATGCAGGCGGCCTCCTCGAGCGCGGCGGCGCGCGACGCCTCGGCCTCCTCCTGCTGCCGTCGCGCGGCGTCGAGCGCCCGCTGCGCCTCGCCGAACTCGGCCTCGAGGCGGGCGCGCTCGACACGCAGCTTCTCCTCGGCCTCGGCGCGCGCGCGCTCCTCGATCTCGTGTTGCGAGGACCGCATCTTGCGGACCTCTTCCTCCATCGCGGCACGGGCGGACTCGGCCTCCTCGTGCATCCGCTTCGCCGCCTCGAGCTGGTCGACGGTGTCGGCGAACTGCGCCTGCATGCGTGCCTTCTCGGCGCGCAGCTTCTCCTCGGCCTCGCGCTGCATCCGCTCCTGCTCGGCCTGCGCCTGCTCGCGCTGCTGCCGGGCCTCCTCCTCGCTGCGGCGGCGGGCGGCCTCGGCCTCCTCGCGCAGCCGGCGCGCCTCCTCGATCTCGCTGCTGGACGAGGCGAGGCGCTGCTCGAGTTCGGCCTGCTGCTGGCGCAGCTCCTCCTCGAGCTTGCGCCGCTGTTCGGCCTCGGCCGCGGCCAGGGCCTCGAGCTGGCGCTGGGCAGCGCTCTCGGCGTCGGCGCGGGAGGCCTCCGCGGCCTGGCGCACCTGCTCGGCCTCGGCCAGCCGGTGCTCCAGCGCCTCGCGCTCCTCGCGCAGCTTGCGCTCGAGCTCCTCGCGCTGCCGGCTGTCGGCGGCGCTGACCTCGTCGAGGCGGCGGCGCGCCTCCTCCTCGGCCGCCTGGCGCGCCTGTTCGGCTTCCTGGCGGATCTGTTCGGCCTCGGCGATGCGCCGTTCCAGCGCCTCCTGGTCGGCCTTCAGCTTGGCCTCGAGCTCCTCGCGCTGGCGTGCCTCCGCCTCGCGCGCCTCCTCCATGCGCTGGCGCGCCTGCTCCTCGGCCTGCTGGCGCGCCCCCTCGGCTTCCTGGCGCAGCCGCTCGGCCTCGGCCAGCCGCGCGGCGGCCTGCTGGGACTCCTGCTGGATCCGCGCCTGCTCGCTCTTCAGCTTGTCCTCGGCCTGCTCGCGGGCCCGCTGCGCCTGCTCGATCTCCTGGCTGAAGCGGGCGAACTCCGCCTCCATCTTCCTGCGCTCGGCCTGCAGCTTCTCTTCCGCCTCGGCCTGCAGGCGCCGGCGCATCTCCTCTTCCTCGGCGCGGATGCGCTCGGCCTGGGCCTCGGCGGCGCGCCGTGCCTCCTCGGCGGCGAGGCGCAGCTGCTGGGCCTCCTCGAAGGCGCGGTTGGCCGTGGCGATCTCCTCCTCGCGGCGCTGGCGCTCCTCCTCGAGCTGCTTCTGGTAGGCGCGGCGGGTCTCCTCGTCCTGCGCCTCGAGCTGCTTCATCCGCACGGCGATCTTCTTCTCGGCGGACTGGCGCGCGGCCGCGGCCTCGGCCGTCTGGCGTAGCGCCAGGGCCAGCGTCTTGCTCGCCTCGGAGAGGTCCTCGCCGAGCTTGCTGACCTTCTCGTCGGCCTCCCGTTTCTTCTGCTTGACCTCCGCGGTGGGCAGCGGGGCGCTGGCGTCGACCGCCTCGATGGTCACGACGGTGGTGTTGTCCTGGCGCGGCTTGTTCGCCTTCTCCACCGCCTGCAGCAGGCTCGCGCTGTACTCCTTGGCGGTCGCCGACCACGCCGAGTGCTGGATCAGCGCGCCCTCGCCGATGGTGTTGACGCCGTCGCTGGCGAGCAGCAGGCGGTCGCCGGGCTGCAGCGCGAGCGGCTGCTCCGGCAGGTCGGTCTCCGGGATCGGCTCGCCGGTCAGCGCGCTCATCAGCATGTTGCGCGCGTAGCGCGGGTCGGGGGTGATCGGTTGCCCGGCCTCGGCCATGCGGTCGATGTAGCCGCCGTAGCTGTGGTCGACGTTGCACTTGCGCAGCTGGCGCTCGCGCAGCAGGTAGAGGTGGCTGTCGCCGACGCTGACCCACCAGACCTTGCCCGGCTCGACCAGCGCGGCCACCAGCGTGCAGCCCATGCCCTGCAGCTTGGGGTCGGCGGCGACCTTGTTCTGCAGCGCCTTGTTGGCCTCGGTCAGCGCCTGCTGCAGGATGCGCGGCACCTTGCCCGGGTAGTGGGTGCGCACCTCGCGGCAGAACACCTCGACCGCGGTCTTGCTGGCGACGTCGCCGGCCGCGTGGCCGCCCATGCCGTCGGCGACCACCGCGAGCTGGGCAGCGCCGTCGGCGCTCAGCGGCACCACGGCGAACTCGTCTTCCTGGTAGTTGCGCTTGCCCTGGATCTGGCCGCCCTCGATGACGATGCTGGTCGGCGCCGCCGCGGCTTCCTTGGCCGGCGCCGCCGCGGCCGCAGGCGCGGCCTCCTTCTCGGTCTTGGGCTTGGGGATGGCGTGCGGGCAGCTGTCGAGGCCCTGCGCCAGGTAGCAGACGTCGAAGCCCTCCTGGCCGAGCAGGAAGGCGGCAACCGAGCCGCGGTTGCCGGAGTCGTCGTAGGCGATGTAGGTGTGGTTCTTCTCGAGCCGGCTCGC
Organism: Gammaproteobacteria bacterium; assembly: GCA_036525695.1. Lineage (GTDB taxonomy): Bacteria > Pseudomonadota > Gammaproteobacteria > QNFN01 > QNFN01 > DATCZX01. The sequence goes on from DATCZX010000400.1 coordinate 5,195, forward strand.
CTCCTTGCGCACCTTGTTCAGCGGCAGGTTGATGCTCTCCGGGATCGCGCCGCGCGCGTGCTCCTCGGCGAGGCGCACGTCGAGCCAGGCGGCGCCGAGCTTGACCATGCCGCAGCCCTGCGCGTAGGTGACCCCGCGCAGCACCGGCTTCTTGATCAGCGCGGCGAAGTCGTCCTTGGTCAGGCGCATCAGCACGCCGTCGGTCAGCATCGTGATCGTGGCGTTGCGCTTGCTCTCGGTGATCAGCGCTTCCTCGCCGAAGCTGTCGCCCTCGCGCAGCTCGGCGAGCATGATCTCGCGTCCGTCCTGGTCCGAGGCGCGGGTGACCTTGCAGCGCCCGCTGGCGATGAAGTAGTAGAAGTCGCCGACGTCGCCCTGGCGCACGATCACGTCGCCCGCGCTGACCTCGACCTTCTCCACCAGCAGGAAGATCTTCTGGATGTTGGCGGTCGGGATTTTCTGGAACAGCTCCGACTGCAGCAGCCGGGTCATCCAGTCGGCGCCCTCGTCCTCGTCCTCCTGCAGCTCGGCGACCTCGTAGCCGCCGGACTCCTCGAGCGCGAGCATGTTGTCGAGCATCTGCCGTTTGACCTGCAGCACGCGGCAGGTGGTCACGGCGCGCGCGGTGTACTGGCGCGGCTGCAGGTGGGCGAACGGGTGGCGCGCGGTGTCCGAGCCGCCCTTGAGGCGCTCGGCGTGGCGTTCGGAGGAGGCGAGTTCGAGCTCGCCGTCGATCAGGTAGGTGGTCAGCCCGTCGCTCTCCCCCTTGCGGAACAGCACGGCGCCACGCTTGTACTCCTCGACCCGGACATGTTTGGCGAGTTCGGCGATGCCCTGCGGGGAGAGGCCGCTGATCGGGATCAGGCGGGCCAGCAGTTTTTCGTCGATGGGTTGGGGTTCGTTGGCCATGCCGGACCGTCCGGTGGTTCGGGGTTGCTCGCTGCCGCTGGTTTCCGTGGCTGGAAGCTGCCTGCCCACTACGTTCGGCCGGCGGTCCCGAAGACGAGGCTGGCCATCTCCCGGCTGCCACCGCGCGCGGCGGAAGCGACCGACGCCAACAATCATAGGCGGCGCTATCGTGCATTACAATCTGGAGCAGGCCGTCGCGGGACGGCGGATCAGCGTGCGGCGGTGCCAGCCGCGGGGCGCGCGCAGGCGTGCCGAACGCCCCGGGAGGAAGCATGGCGCGAGGCATCGTCGCCGCGGGACATCCGCACACGGCCGCGGCGGCGGGCGAGATCCTCGCCGCCGGCGGCAACGCCTTCGACGCGGTGGTCGCCGCGCACTTCGCGGCATGCGTCGCGGAACCGGTGCTGGCCTCGCTGGGCGGCGGCGGGTTCCTGCTGGCGCGCACCGCGGCCGGCACGGAGCTGCTGTACGACTTCTTCACCCACACGCCGCTGCGGCGTCGCCCGCGGCGCGAGCTGGACTTCCACCCGATCCTGGCCGATTTCGGCACCGCGACCCAGGAGTTCCACGTCGGCATGGGCGCCATCGCCTGCCCGGGCACGGTCAAGGGCCTGTTCCGGATCCAGCGCGAGCTCGGGCGCCTGCCGATGCGCCGGCTGGTCGAGCCCGCGGTCGCGCTGGCGCGCGGCGGGGTGCGGGTGAACGCCCTGCAGGGCTACATCTTCGACATCGTCGGCGCGATCTACCGCGAGGACCCGGCGGTGTGCGCGCTCTACGCGCCGGCCTCGACCAGCGCGCGGCTGGCGCGCCGCGGCGAGCGCATCCGCCAGCCGCTGCTCGCGGACACGCTGGAAACCCTCGCGCGCGAGGGCGAGGCGCTGTTCTACCGCGGCGAGCTCGGCCGGCGCCTGGTGGCCGACTGCCGCGAGCGGGGCGGTCACCTGACCCTCGACGATCTGGCGCGCTACCGCGTGATGCGCCGCCGGCCGCTGGAACTGCTCTACCGCGGCGCACGGGTGCTGACCAACCCGGCGCCCTCGGCCGGCGGCATGCTGATCGCGTTCGCGCTGCGACTGCTGGAGGC
>DATCZX010000401.1:0-11635 GCA_036525695.1 Gammaproteobacteria bacterium
GGCCACGCTGTCGGCCTGCAGGCGGTCGAAGCGGGCGCTGTACTCGAGCAGCGCGGCGTCGCCGCGCGCGCGCACCGCGGCGACCACCTCGCGCACGGTCTGCTCGACGGCGACGTCGGCGACGCTGTCCCAGGCCAGCAGCGCGTCGAGTTCGCGGCGGAAATCGCCGGCACGGCTGTCGAGGCGGCGGATCGCGGGCACGGTTTCCCTCCTCTCGCGGGTCAGGCCGCGGCGCGCGCGGCGACCGCCGCGCCGAGGCGCTCGAGCAGCGCCTTGACGCGGTCGTGGTTCAGCTTCATCGCCGCCTTGTTGACCACCAGCCGCGAGCTGATCTCGCAGATCAGCTCGACCGGCTCGAGGCCGTTGGCGCGCAGCGTGCCGCCGGTGTCGACCAGGTCGACGATGCGGTCGGCGAGGCCGACCAGCGGCGCCAGCTCCATCGAGCCGTAGAGCTTGATGATCTCGACCTGCTCGCCGCGCGCGGCGTAGTGGCGCCGGGTGGTGGCGACGTACTTGGTGGCGATGCGCAGCCGGCGCGCGGGGAGCCCGGCGCCGGCCGGCGCGGCGACCATCAGCCGGCAGCGCGCGATACCGAGGTCGAGCGGCTCGTACAGCCCCTCGCCGCCGTGCTCGAGCAGCACGTCCTTGCCGGCGACGCCGAGGTCGGCGGCGCCGTGCTCGACGTAGGTCGGCACGTCGGAGGCGCGCACCACCAGCAGGCGCAGGTCGTCGCGGTCGGTGCGCAGGATCAGCTTGCGGCTGGCCGGGTCGTCGACCAGGCGGATGCCCGCCGCCGCCAGCAGCGGCAGGGTCTCGTCGAGGATGCGCCCCTTCGACAGGGCCAGCGTCAGCACGCGCGCCATCGCCGTCGCCTCAGCCCGGGACCCGGCGGATCCGCGCACCGAGCTGGGCCAGCTTCTCCTCGATGCACTCGTAGCCGCGGTCGATGTGGTAGATGCGGTCGACGGTGGTCTCGCCGCTGGCGACCAGCCCGGCCAGCACCAGGCTCGCCGAGGCGCGCAGGTCGGTGGCCATCACCGGGGCGCCGGTCAGCTGCGGCACCCCCTGGATGATCGCCGAGTTGCCCTCGAGGCGGATCCCGGCGCCCATCCGCTGCATCTCGAGCACGTGCATGAAGCGGTTCTCGAACACCGTCTCGGTGATCGTCCCGACCCCCTCGGCGATCGAGTTCAGCGCGGTGAACTGCGCCTGCATGTCGGTCGGGAAGGCCGGGTACGGGGCCGTGCTCAGGCTGACCGCGCGCGGCCGCCGCCCGTGCATGTCGATCTCGATCCAGTCCTCGCCGGTGGTGATCTCGCCGCCCGCCTCGCCGAGCTTGTGGGTCACCGCGTGGAGCAGGTCGGGGCGGGTGTTCTTGACCTTGACCCGGCCGCCGGTCATCGCCCCGGCGACCAGGTAGGTGCCGGTCTCGATCCGGTCCGGCAGCACCGCGTAGCGGGTGCCGGTCAGGCGCTCGACCCCCTCGATGGTGATCACGTCGGTGCCGGCGCCGCGGATCCGCGCCCCCATCTGGTTCAGGCACTGCGCCAGGTCGACCACCTCGGGCTCGCGCGCGGCGTTCTCGATCACCGTGGTGCCCTCGGCCAGCGTCGCCGCCATCATCAGGTTCTCGGTGCCGGTCACGGTGATCAGGTCCATCACCAGCTGCGCCCCGTGCAGCCGCTTGGCGCGGGCGCGGATGTAGCCGTTCTCGACCTTGATCTCCGCGCCCATCTCGGCCAGCCCCTGCAGGTGCAGGTTGACCGGCCGCGTGCCGATCGCGCAGCCGCCGGGCAGCGAGACGTCGGCGCGGCCGAAGCGCGCCAGCAGCGGGCCCAGCACCAGGATCGACGCGCGCATGGTCTTGACCAGCTCGTAGGGCGCGTAGAAGTCGCGGATGGTCGCGCAGTCGACCTCGATGTTCAGCTTCTCGTCGATGGTCAGGCTGACGCCCATCCGCCCGAGCAGCTCCATCGTCGTGGTGATGTCGTGCAGGTGCGGGACGTTGCACACGGTCACCGGCTCGTCGGCGAGCAGCGTCGCGGCGAGGATCGGCAGGGCCGCGTTCTTGGCCCCGGAGATGCGCAGCTCGCCGTTGAGCGGCGCGCCTCCGGTAATGATCAGCTTGTCCATCGGGTCGTCCGGGCTGGTCCCGGCCAGGCGGCCGGGAAACCGGTCATGATAGCCGAAGCCGGGCGGTCCGGCCCAGCACGGCGGTCAACCGGCGGCGCCGTCGAGCGGCAGCAGCGTGTCGACCCCGCAGACCCGGGCGATCGCCAGCAGCGACTCCGGCAGGTTGCGGTAGTGCAGCTCGCAGCCGGCACGGCGCGCGGCGCGGCGCCATTCGAGCAGCAGGGCGACCCCGGCCGAGTCGCCGCGGCCGACCCCGGCGAGGTCCAGCGTCAACTCCCCGCGGCCGTCGAACAGCCCCGCGGCGGCGCTGACCAGGCCGGGCACCTCGGCGAAGCCGAGCGCGCCCCGCAGCGCCACCCGGCCGTCGTCGCCGACGCGCAGCTGCGGCTCAGCTGCCATGCGCCTCCGCGTTGCGCTTGCGCATGGTCTCGAGCAGCTTCGGCAGGCCGCTGCTGCGGATCTCGTTGCCGAACGAGACGCGGTAGTTGCCGACCAGGCTGACGCCGTCGATCAGCACGTCGTAGACCTTCCAGCCCCCGGCCTGCTTCTCCATCCGGTAGTTGATCGGGATCGGCAGGCCGCCCGGCTGCTGGATCTCGGTGCGCACGGTGACGTCGGCCTGCGGCCCGCTCGGCGGCAGCGGCAGGAACTCGATCTTCTGCCCCGAGTACTCGAGCAGCGCGGTGGCGTAGGTGCGGATCAGCAGGTTGCGGAACTCGAGCAGGAACTGCTGCCGCTCCTCGCCGCTGGCGCGCTGCCAGTGCTTGCCCAGCACCGAGCGCGACATCGCCTCGAAGTCGAAGTGCGGCAGCACGATGTCGATCACGAACTGGTCGATCAGCCGCGGGTTTACGTCCAGCGCCGGCTTCTCCTGCTGGATCTTGGCCAGCATCTTGTCGGTGGTGTCCATGACCAGCTCGCGCGGGTCGTCGAGCGCCGCGGCGAGGGTCAGCGGCAGCCACAGCAGGGTAGCGGCGAGCAGCGAGTGCAGGCGTTTCATCGATAAGACCCGGAGACCCGCAGCAGCTCGGCGACCTCCATGTTGTAGTCGTTCAGCGAGGCGAGGTAGTCGGTGTGCGCGAGCACGTAGCCCTGGAACGCGGCGATCACCCGCTCGCTGCGCTCGATGCCGGCCTCGAAGTCGGCGTAGCTGGTCAGCATCCAGCGCCGCCCGGCGCGGCTGGCCTGGGCCAGCTCCTCGACCGCGGACTGGTTGGCCAGCACCTGGTGGTAGCGCTCGGTGACCTCGAACGGGATCCCGGCGCGGGCGAAGCTCTGCTTGTCGACCAGCGCGTTCAGCTCGGCCTCGGCCTGGGCGATGCGCGCCTGCTGCACGTTGCCGGCCCAGCGCCACTGCATGCCGACCACCGGGCTGGCGCCGGCGTGGTTGAACGGGTCGTGCACGTAGGGGCTGTCGAGGGTCTCGCGCTCCGGCGACCAGGCCAGGCTGCCGACCACCCCGGCGTAGACGTTCGGGCGCATCTCGGCGCGCTTGGCCTCGACCAGCGCGCGCCGCGCGCGCAGCCCGGCCTCGAGCTGGTCGATCTCGGTGCGCTCGACCAGGGCCTTGGCCTGCAGCTCTTCCAGCGAGCCGATCGGCAGCGGCACCGCGGTGATGTTGCGCTCGGCCACCTCGAGCGGCTCGTTGGCCGGGATCCCGGTCAGCAGGCGCAGGCCGGCCAGCGCGATCTGCTCGATCGCCCGCGCCTGCGCCAGGGCCTTGCGCAGCAGGCCGCGGCCGGTCTGCATCGCGAACAGGTCGGACTGCTTGGCGTTGCCGGTGCCCTCCTCGATCCAGCGCTGCACCAGGTTGATCGCCTTGTTGACCCGGGCGTCGACGTCCTCGAGCAGCTCGCGGCCGTTACGCGCGGCGAGGTAGCCGTAGTAGGCCTTGCTGACCTGCATCCGCGTCTCGATCCGCTGCAGGCGCACGTCGCCGCGCTTGACGTCGACGTTGCCCTGCGCCGCCTCGGCGTAGCTCTCGATCTTGCCGAAGGTCAGCAGCGGCTTGATCAGCTTGAACTGGACGTTGGCCCACGGCGACACGCCGTCCATGCCGTCGTCGTTGACCTTGCACGGGGAATTGCAGGTCTTGCCGGTATTGAAGAACCCGTCGTCGACCCCGGGCGACAGCGCCAGGAACGCGTCCAGGTCGAGGAACAGGCCGTCGCTGCCGACCGCCTCCTGCAGCAGCGCGCGGGCCGCCTCGACCAGGTGCTCGCGCTCGCTGATCCGCGGGTCGGCCTGCAGCGCCAGCTCGACCGCCTGGTCCAGGTCCACGGTCACCGCGGCGGCCGGTGCGGCCAGCGCCAGCGCGCAGCAGCTCGCGGCGAGCCATCTCTTGCAGTGCATCCCTAGCATTCTCGTGCGTCCCAAGGTCAGTTGGCGCCACCCTCGGCAGCCTTGTCGAACAGGAACTGGCCGATCACCTGCTCAAGCACCAGGGCCGGCTGGGTCAGTTTAATCAGGTCGCCGGCCTTGAGGAACCGCTCGTCCCCGCCCGGCTCCAGGCTGATGTACTGCTCGCCGAGCAGCCCGGCGGTGTAGATGCTGGCGCTGGTGTCGGCCGGCAGGCGGTCGAACTGCGGCTCGATCGCCAGCCGCACCACCGCCTCGTAGCGCTGGCTGTCGTACTCGATCCCGGCGACCCGGCCGACGCGCACGCCGCCGGCGGTGACCGGGGCGCGCACCTTGAGCCCGCCGACGTTGTCGAAGCGCGCCAGCACCTCGTAGCCGTCGGGGGTGCCGAGGGCGCTGAGGTTGCTGACCTTCATCGCCAGCACGAACAGCGCCGCCAGCCCCGCGGCGACGAACAACCCGACCCCGATCTCCAGTGCGCGGCTAGCGTGCATCCACTCTCACTCCCCGAACATCAGTGCGGTCAGGACGAAATCGAGCCCGAGCACCGCCAGCGCGGTGTGCACCACGGTGCGCGTGGTCGCGCGGCTGACCCCCTCGGCGGTCGGCGGCGCGTCGTAGCCCTCGAACACCGCGATCCACGTGGCGACCACGCCGAACACGACGCTCTTCACCACCCCATTGTAGATGTCCTCGTGCAGGTCCACCTTGGCCTGCATCTGCGACCAGAAGGCGCCGTCGTCGACCCCGAGCAGGCCGACCCCGACGAAGTAGCCGCCGTAGACGCCCACCGCGCTGAAGATCGCCGCCAGCAGCGGCATCGCCAGGATCCCGGCGACGAAGCGCGGCGCGATCACCCGCGCCACCGGGTCGACCGCCATCATCTCCATCCCGGCCAGCTGCTCGGTGGCCTTCATCAGGCCGATCTCGGCGGTCAGCGCCGAGCCGGCGCGGCCGGCGAACAGCAGCGCGGCGACCACCGGCCCGAGCTCGCGCACCAGCGACAGCGCGACCACCACGCCGAGCGACTCCTCGGCGCCGAAGTCGACCAGCGTGTTGTAGCCCTGCAGGCCGAGCACCATGCCGACGAACAGCCCGGAGACCACGATGATGATCAGCGACAGCACGCCGATCGCGTGCAGCTGCGCCACCACCAGCCGCGGCCGCGGCAGCAGCAGCGGCACCACGGCCAGGGTCTGCAGCAGGAACAGGTGGCCGCGGCCGAGGCGCTGGAACACCCCGAGCCCCCAGCGGCCGAGCGCGGCCAGGGCGTCCATCAACCGCCTCCCTCACCCGGGATGCCGAGCAGGTCCTCGGCCAGGCCCGGCGCCGGGTAGTGGAACGGCACCGGCCCGTCGGCGAGCCCGTCGAGGAACTGCCGGGTCCACGCCGAGCGGCTCGCGGCGACCTTGTCGGCATCCCCGTGCTCGACCACTTTCCCCTCGGAAATCAGGTAGATGTCATCCGCGATCGCGGCCGTCTCGGCGACGTCGTGGGAGACCACCACGCTGGTCAGGCCGAGGGTGTCGTTGAGCAGCCGGATCAGCCGCACCAGCACCCCCATCGAGATCGGGTCCTGGCCGGTGAACGGCTCGTCGTACATCACCAGCATCGGGTCGAGGGCGATCGCCCGGGCCAGCGCGACGCGCCGCGCCATGCCCCCGGAGAGCTCGCCCGGCATCAGCTCGCGGGCCCCGCGCAGGCCGACCGCCTGCAGCTTCATCAGCACCAGGTCGCGGACCATCGCCTCGGGCAGCGCGGTGTGCTCGCGCAGCGGGAAGGCGACGTTGTCGAACACGTTGAGGTCGGTCAGCAGCGCGCCGCTCTGGAACAGCATGCCCATGCGCCGGCGCAGGCGGTAGAGGTCGCTGCGGCCGAGCCGGTGGACCTCCTCGCCGTCGACCAGCACGCGCCCGGCGTCGGGCCGCAGCTGGCCGCCGATCAGGCGCAGCAGCGTGGTCTTGCCGGTGCCGCTCGGGCCCATGATCGCGACCACGCGGCCGCGCGGGATCACCAGGTCGATGCCGCGGAAGATCGGCCGCCCGGCACGCGCGAAGTGCAGGTTCTCGACGACGATCAGCGGTTCGCTGGAAGCGGGCATCTACGGGCAGCGAGAGGACGGGCGGTACGGCGTGCACCGGGGCGGCTAGTCTCGGCCAGCGTCCCGGGGGAGTCAAGGCACGCCGGGCGCGCGCAACTGGCCGGCACGCCGGGTGGTGGGGATAATGCGGGACCTCCCCCACCCACGGTCCCGCATGCTCTATCCGATCCTCGCCGTGCTCGCCGGCTTCGCCATCCTGACCTGGGGCGCCGACCGCTTCGTCGCCGGTGCCGCGGCGACCGCCCGCAACCTCGGCGTGTCGACGCTGGTGATCGGCCTGACGGTGGTCGGCTTCGGCACCTCGGCGCCCGAGGTGCTGGTCTCGGCGATGGCGGCCTGGTCCGGCAACACCAGCCTGGCGATCGGCAACGCGCTCGGCTCGAACATCACCAACATCGCGCTGGTGCTCGGCACCACGGTGCTGATCGCGCCGCTGCGCGTGCACTCGAACGTGCTGCGGCGCGAGCTGCCGGTGCTGGTGGCGATCAGCCTGTTCGGCCTGGTGCTGCTGCTCGACGGGCGGCTGGACTTCCACGACGGCCTGCTGCTGCTGACCGCGCTGGTGGCGGTGATCTGGTGGATGGTCGCCCTGGCGCGGCGCGCGCGCCAGGGCGACCCGATCCGGGGCGACTACGCGGCCGAGATCCCGGTGATGCCGCTCGGCACCGCCCTCGGCTGGCTCGCGGTCGGCCTGGTCGCGCTGCTCGGCAGCTCGCGGCTGCTGGTCTGGGGCGCGATCGAGATCGCCACCGCCCTGGGCGTCAGCGACCTGGTGATCGGCCTGACCGTGGTCGCCATCGGCACCAGCCTGCCCGAGCTGGCGGCCTCGGTGGCCAGCGCGCTGAAGCACGAGCACGATCTCGCCATCGGCAACGTGATCGGCTCCAACATGTACAATCTGCTGGCCGTGATGGGCCTGCCCGGGCTGATCCACCCCGCGGCGTTCCCGGCGGCGGTGCTGCAGCGCGACTACCCGGTGATGCTGGTGCTGACGCTGCTGCTGGTCGCCGTCTGCTACGGCCTGCATGGCGCGGGCCGGATCACCCGGCCGGAGGGCGCGCTGCTGCTGGCCTGCTTCGGCGGCTACCAGCTGCTGCTGTTCCACACCGCCTGACCACCGCAGGGTGAAACGCACGCCACGATGAACCGCAGCGACGAAACGCCCGAGGCACAGGCCGAGAAGCTCAAGGCGCTCGGCCTGGCGGTGCTCGAGACCGAGGCCGAGGCGCTGCTGGCGCTGCGCGACCGGGTCGGCGACGCGTTCGTCGCCGCCTGCCGCCACATGCTCGACTGCCGCGGCCGCATCGTCGTCGTCGGCATGGGCAAGTCGGGCCACGTCGGCGGCAAGATCGCCGCGACGCTGGCCAGCACCGGCAGCCCGGCGTTCTTCGTCCACCCCGGCGAGGCGAGCCACGGCGACCTCGGCATGATCACCGCCCAGGACGTGGTGCTGGCGCTGTCGAACTCCGGCGAGACCGACGAGATCCTGACCATCCTGCCGATCATCAAGCGGCTCGGCGTGCCGCTGGTGGCGATGACCGGCAACCGCGACTCGACGCTGGCGCGCCAGGCCAGCGTCTGCCTCGACGTCGGCGTCGCCCGCGAGGCCTGCCCGCTCGGCCTGGCGCCGACCGCGAGCACCACCGCGGCGCTGGCGATGGGCGACGCGCTGGCGGTGGCGCTGCTCGAGGCGCGCGGCTTCGCCGCCGACGACTTCGCCCGCTCGCACCCGGCCGGCCGGCTCGGCCGCCGGCTGCTGCTGCTGGTCGACGACCTGCTGCACACCGGCGAGCGGCTGCCGCTGGTCGGCCACGACGCGCTGGTGGCGACGGCGCTGCTGGAGATGACCGCCAAGCGGCTCGGCATGACCGCGGTGGTCGACGACGACGGCCGCCTCGCCGGCATCTTCACCGACGGCGACCTGCGCCGCGCGCTCGACCGCGGCCTCGACGTGCACGCGACCAAGATCGCCACGGTGATGACCCGCAACTGCAAGACCGTCGCCCCGGGCACGCTGGCCGCCGAGGCGCTGCGCGTGATGCAGGAGCACAAGGTCAACGCGCTGCTGGTGCTCGACGCCGAGCGCCGCCCGCTCGGCGCGCTGAACCTGCACGACCTGCTGCGGAGCGGCGTGCTGTGACGCTGCAGGGCCAGGGCATCCCGGTCGGGGTGATCACCAGCCGCGACTCGCCGCTGGTCGCGCGGCGCGCCGCCGAGCTCGGCATCGCCCACCTGCGCCAGGGCTGCAAGGAGAAGCGCGCGGCCTTCGGCGCGCTGCTCGACGAACTCGGCCTCGCCGCCGACGCGGTCGCCTACGTCGGCGACGACGTCATCGACCTGCCGGTGCTGACCCGGGTCGGCTTCGCGGTGGCGGTCGCCGACGCCCACCCCGAGGTGCTCGCCTGGGCGCACTGGATCACCCCGCGCCGCGGCGGGCGCGGCGCGGTGCGCGAGGTCTGCGACCTGCTGCTCGCCGCGCACGGCCGCCTCGACGCCGCGCTCGCCGACTGCCTGGCCTGACCGATGCGCTCGTGGCGAACCCTGCTGGTGGCGCTGCTGTTCGGGCTGGTGGTCGCCTACAGCGCGTGGCTGCAGGAACTCGACGCCCCGCTCGCCCGCGAGGAGCGTGCCGGCGACACCCCTGACCACGTCCTCGAGGGGTACCGCGTGGCGCAGTACGCGCCCGACGGCAGCCCGCGCTACCGGCTGACCGGGCCGCAGCTGCGCCACTTCCCGGGCGACGAGCGCACCGAGCTGGAGGCCCCGGAACTGACCCTGTACGACGCCGCCGGCCCGGCCTGGAGCGCGCTGGCCGAGCGCGGCGAACTGAGCGCCGGCGCCGAGCGGGTGCTGCTCGGCGGCGCGGTGACGCTGCAGCGGCTGCCCGGGGCGCAGCGCAGCGCGCTGACCGTCGAGACCCGCGACCTGCGCCTGGAGCCGGAGGCCGACCTGGCCGAGACCGACCAGCCGGTGCGGATCACCGGGCCGCGCTACGTGGTCGACGCCGTCGGCCTGCGCGCGGCTGGTCGACGGCCAGCACGTGATCGAACTGTTGAGCCAGGTGAGGGGGCGCCATGACCCGCTACGCTGACCGTCCGCAGCAAGCCGTCGATGCCGCCGCGCGTGCCCGCGCGCGCCACCCGGCTGGCAGCAGGCACGGGCGGGGCGCCTGGCCGGCAGCCGCGCTCGGCCTGCTGCTGCTGGTCACCCACCCCGCGTCGGCCCTCGACGGCGACCGCGCGCAGCCGATCTACCTCGAGGCCGACAGCGTGCAGATCGACGAGCGCACCGGCGTCAGCGTCTACCGCGGCCAGGTCAAGGTGACCCAGGGCAGCAGCGAGCTGCGCGCCGAGCAGGTCACCGTCGAGCAGTCGGCGGCCGGCGACCGCATCGTCGCCACCGGCCGGCCGGCGACCTTCAGCCAGCAGCGCGAGGAGCGCCCGGAGCCGGTCGAGGGCAGCGCGGCACGGATCGAGCACCGCTCCGCCGAGTCGCTGCTGATCCTCACCGGGGCGGCCGAGTTCCGCCAGGGCGGCGACCGCTTCAGCAGCGAGCGGATCGAGTACGACACCGCCAAGGACGTGGTCCGGGCCGGGCAGGCGGCCAGCGCGGCGCGCCCGGGCGAGCGGGTGCGCATCGTGATCCAGCCGCGCAGCGGCGGCGGCGGCCCCGCGGTGCCGGCGCTGACGCTGCCGCCCGCCCCTGCCCCGGAGGCCCCGGCAGCGCCGGCAGCGCCGGCAGCGCCGGACCAGCCCCCCGCGCCGCGGGCGAACTGAGATGCTGCAGGCCCACGCGCTGGTCAAGCGCTACCGCTCGCGCACCGTGGTCGACGGGGTCTCGCTCGAGGTCGCGCGCGGCGAGGCGGTCGGCCTGCTCGGGCCCAACGGCGCCGGCAAGACCACCACCTTCTACATGATCACCGGCCTGGTGCGCGCCGACTCCGGCGAGGTGGTGGTCGACGGCCGCCGGCTCGGCCGCGAGCCGATGCACGTGCGCGCGCGCCACGGCATCGGCTACCTGCCGCAGGAGCCGTCGGTGTTCCGGCGCCTCAGCGTCGCCGACAACGTGCTGGCGATCCTCGAGACCCGCCGCGACCTCGACCGCCAGGCGCGGCTGCAGCGCCGCGACGCGCTGCTCGACGAGCTGCACATCGGCCACCTCGCCGGCAACCCGGCGCTGAGCCTCTCGGGCGGCGAGCGGCGGCGGCTGGAGATCGCCCGCGCGCTGGCCACCGAGCCGACCTTCATGCTGCTCGACGAGCCGTTCGCCGGCGTCGACCCGATCTCGGTGCTGGACATCCAGCGGATCATCCGCCACCTGTGCGAGCGCGGCATCGGCGTGCTGGTCACCGACCACAACGTGCGCGAGACGCTCGGCATCTGCGCCCGCGCCTACATCATCAACGCCGGCCAGGTCCTCGCCGAGGGCAACGCCGAGCAGATCCTGGCCCACGAGGAGGTCCGCGAGGTCTATCTCGGGCACGATTTTCGGCTATAAATAGTGCAGGGCCTGATGAACAGAATCCTCTCCAACCCCTTCACCCCACAGCGGTTTCGCTTCTGCCCCCAAGCCGTGCCTGGGGTAGAATGGCCGGCCGCCCAGCGCGCCCAGCACGGCTCAGCCCGCCCCCGATGAAACAGTCCCTGCAACTCCGCCTCGGCCAGCAGCTGACGATGACGCCGCAGCTGCAGCAGGCGATCCGCCTGCTCCAGCTGTCGACGCTGGAGCTGCGCCTGGAGGTGCAGCAGGCGCTCGAGTCGAACCTGATGCTGGAGCTCGAGGACGAGCTGGAGCTGCTCCAGGAGCGCCCCGAGACGGGCAGCGAGACGACCGCCGACAGTGCCGAGGAGTCGGCGCCCGACCTCGACCAGCAGGAGTCGATCCCGGACGAGCTGCCGGTCGACAGCGACTGGGACGACGTCTACGGCGACAGCTACGGCGACGGCCAGATCTACTCGGGCCCGGCCGGGGACCGCGACGAGGAGCGCGATTGGGAGGCGGCCGACGAGGGCGGCAACTCGCTGCGCGACCACCTGCTGTGGC
>DATCZX010000402.1:0-3961 GCA_036525695.1 Gammaproteobacteria bacterium
TCAAAGCGATGAACAACGGTGGCAACGCCGAGACCGCCAGCAACCTGGTGGCGAATTTCCCCGACCGCGCCTGGTGCACGTCCTCGGGCGACGACGAGAACGATGCGGCCAATTACCCGAGCAAGTGCCGCCTCAACAGCCAGTATTCCTACCCGAACAACAACTTCGGCTACGGCAGCGACGGCGGCGGCATCAAGTACGTCAGCGGCCCGCCGTACTACTACCGGCTGCTGACCACCGAGTACTGCACCGACGCCACGCTTACCAGCTGCGTCACCTCCGCCACGCCCACGGGCATCTACTCGGTGCCGGCGCCGGTGCGCTTCTGCACCGACACCTCGCTCGGCACCTGCCAGGGCAAGCTGACCGGCGCCTACACGCGGCCGAAATACGCCGGCGTCTGGCAGGGCGGCGTGCCGCAGCCGGCGGCCAGGGCGACAGCCACGATCACGGTCAGGGATCCGCAGGGCGACAGCTACAGCGGCACCATCCAGTCGATCAACATCCAGGGCACCAACGTCATCAGCGCGCCGATCACCGCGAGCGGGCCGATCTCGCCGAGCGCGACCGCAACGCAGATCGCCAGCGCGATCAATACGTTTTCGGCACCGCTCCTCCCAGGTGACCCGAACAAGTACACGGCGGCAGCGAGCAATAACGTAGTGACGATTACGGCGGCAAATGAGGGCCCGACCTACAACGGTTACGTCGTCTCGGTGATCTCGCCCGGCACGCCGATCACCCAGGCCACGGTCACCTTCGACATCGTCGACGCCGACCGCGACGCCGACAACGTCTCCAGCGTCCGGATCGGCACCACCGAGCTGCTCGGCACGACCATCACCTGTAGCTGGGGGGCGGGCTGTACCGGCAACCAGAACTCGCGCGACAACTGGATGGGCAGCGCGATCGCCGCGCAGATCAACACCAACGTTACCGGCCACAACTACACCGCGAGCACGTCGAGCAACGGCAGCCGCATCACCATCACTGCCCCGGCGGGCACCGGCGGCGAGCTGAACGGCCAGCCGCTCACCGTCACCGAAAGCGGCATCGTCAACATCGTCGGCCTCAAGCTCTCCGGCGGCGCCACCTCGGGCGACGTCGAGACCGACAGCACCAACTTCACCGGCGGCCAGGACGCCAACGAAGGCCGCGCCAATGTCGGCCAGTTCGTGCGCACCAACGTCGTGCCCTGGGCCGGCCTCGGCGCAGGCGAGTCGTACGAGCCCGCCGGCGCCCCGGCAGGCCTCGACAACAAGGAAGTCAAGTCGGGCGAGCCGGTCGGGCAGACCTTCAGCCACGACAGCCCGGAAGTGACCTACGGCGTCGACCGCGTCTCGCTCGTGCTGTGGAAGAGCGGCGGCGCCAACCCGCAGACCCTGACGGTGTCGCTGCGCGACAGCTGGAGCGGCACGCCGATTGCGAGCGCCACCCTATCCAGCAACAACCTCGACACGAACCCGAGATGGGAGGAGCTGAAGTTCGCCGAGCCGGTACTGCTGAACGACAACCAGAAGTACTACATCCGGATCGAGACGACCGACGAGAAGGTTTACGTTGGCAGGCAGGACCCGGGCGGCTACGCCAACGGCACCGAAATCGACAAGGATGGCGGCACGCAGGACGGCAAGGACGTCGCGTTCAGGCTGCCCACGCTCATCCCGGCGACCTACCCGCGTTACGCCAAGCGCACCGACTGCGCGGCCGCGCGCTGTACCTACGACGAGGAGATGACCAACTTCGCCAACTGGTACGCCTACTACCGCAGCCGCATGCAGATGGCGAAGACCGCGATCGGCCGCGCCTTCCGCGCGATCGACACCAGCTACCGGGTCGGCTTCATCACCATCAACCCCGGCAGCCCGGTGCAGAGCGACCGCTACCTCAAGATCGACACCTACGACACGACGCAGAAGACGGCCTGGTACCAGCGGCTGTACGACCAGACCGACCACGGCTCGACGCCGCTGCGCGAGGCGCTGTCGCGCGTCGGCCGCTACTACGCCGGCGTGCAGACCGGCATCAACTCGGGCATGGACACGAGCCCGATCGAGGTCTCCTGCCAGCCGAACTACACCATCCTCACCACGGACGGCTACTGGAACGGCAACGCCGGGCAAACGCTGACCGGCAGCACGATCGGCAACGAGGACAACGTCAATGCCGGTTATTCGACGCGCGCCGTGGGCGCCTACGACGGCAACCTCTCGGGCGCGAGCAGCACGCTGGCCGACGTCGCCATGTACTACTACAAGAACGACCTGCGCAGCGACCTGGCCGACAACTCGCCGACCACGCAGAAGGACAGCGCGCCGCACCAGCACATGACGACCTTCACCGTCGGCCTCGGCCTCGCCGGCCTGCTCAACTACGACCGCAACTACGAGGAGCAGACCACGGGCGACTTCGCCGCGATCAAGCAGGGCGCCAAGGACTGGCCGGTGCCGGCGGCGAACCAGGAGTCGGCGCTCGATGACCTGTGGCACGCGGCGGTCAACGGCCGCGGCACCTTCTTCTCGACGCGCGACCCGGTGCAGCTCACCGCCGGCGTCATCGACGCGCTGAACGCGGTGCAGTCGCGCGTCGGCGCGGGCGCCGCGGCGGCGACCTCGAACCTGCAGCCGGTGGCGGGCGACAACTTCGCCTTCACCGCGCAGTACCAGACCGTGGTGTGGACCGGCGACCTGAAGGCGCGCACCATCGACCTGTCGACCGGTATCGTCGCCAGCCGCGAGCTGTGGTCGGCGGCGGTGCTGCTCGACCAGCGCAGCCACACCAACCGCAAGATCTACACCTTCGACGCGAGCGACAACAGCGCGCCGACGACCGGCAACGGCAACCTGCTGAAGGCCTTCTGCTGGCCGGGCGCCGGGGGCACCGGGCTGTACCCGGGCTGCGCCGGCGAAGGCGAGCTAAGCGCCGCCGAGATGTCGGCCTGGGTCGACCCGACGACGCTGCTGCAGTACGGCGGCTGGACCACCGACGGCAGCGGCCGCGACGCGGCGGTCTCGGGGCCGAAGCTGGTCGACTTCCTGCGCGGCGACCAGGGGAACGAGACCACGGGCGGCACCGCGACGACGGACCTGTTCCGCGACCGCGAAAGCCTGCTCGGCGACATCGTCAACGCGCAGCCGGCCTACGTGAAGGCCTCGCCCTTCTCGTACAACACCGGTGCCTTCGCCGGCAAGGACCCCTATTACCAGGAGTACCGGCAGACCACCGACGGCACCACCGGCACCCGCAAGGGCACGGTGTTCGCGGCGGCCAACGACGGCATGCTGCACGCCTTCGAGACCGACCCGGACAACAACCCCTACTACCAGACCGCGGGCATCGTGACGGTGGCCACCTCGGACGACACCTTTACCGGCACGCTCAGCACCTCG
This sequence comes from Gammaproteobacteria bacterium, assembly GCA_036525695.1. Lineage (GTDB taxonomy): Bacteria > Pseudomonadota > Gammaproteobacteria > QNFN01 > QNFN01 > DATCZX01. Next base: position 3,390 of record DATCZX010000402.1, read on the forward strand.
CCCGACAGCGGCGAAGGCTCCGAGCGCTGGGCCTACATCCCGAGCATGGTGGCGCCGCGCATCAAGGCGCTGGCCGAAACGCCGCTGCTGTTCGTGCACAAGTACTACACCGATGGCACGCCGGTGGTGGCGGACATCTGCCTGAACCACAGCACCAGCGCGCCCTGCTCGTCGGTCAGCAGCTGGCGCACGATCCTGGTGGCGGGCCTGAACGCCGGCGGGCGCGGCTACTACGCGCTCGACATCACCGACCCGGACAACCCGAGGGCGCTGTGGGAGTTCAAGGGCGGCGCCGAAGCCGACCCGGCGACCTGCGGCATGAGCGATGCGGCCATCGTCGGCTACAGCTCGGACTGCAGCCTCGGCTACACCTTCGGCACGCCGGTGATCGCCAAGCGCAAGCTCGACGGCAAGTGGGTGGCGTTCGTCACCTCGGGCCACAACAACATCAACCCGGGCGACGGCAAGGGCTACCTCTACGTCATCGATGTGACGACCGGCGCTATCCTGCAGCGGATCGGCACCGGCGTGGGCTGCGACGGCGTGAGCACCACCTCGCCCTGCGTCGGCGG
>DATCZX010000403.1:0-3323 GCA_036525695.1 Gammaproteobacteria bacterium
GACCGGCAGCGGGCCGAAGGGGCGCATCCTCAAGGAGGACGTCACCGCCTGGGTCAAGCAGGCCCTCGGCGCACGGGCGCCGGCGGCGGCTGCGGGGGCAGCGGCCGGGGCCGGCATCCCGCCGATCCCGGCGGTCGACTTCAGCCAGTTCGGCCCGGTCGAGGCGCAGGACCTGCCGCGGATCAAGCGGCTCTCCGGGCCGCACCTGCACCGGGCGTGGCTGAACCTGCCGATGGTCACCCACCACGACGAGGCCGACGTCACCGAGATGGAGGCGTTCCGTGGCTCGCTGAAGGCGGAGGCGGAGAAGCAGGGGGTGCGGGTCACCGCGCTGGTCTTCATCATCAAGGCGCTGGTCGACGCGCTGCGCGCGTTCCCCAGTTTCAACGCCTCGCTGTCGCCCGACGGCCAGCAGCTGGTCCTGAAGAAGTACTTCCACGTCGGCATCGCCGTCGACACGCCGAACGGCCTGGTGGTCCCGGTGATCCGTGACGTCGATGGCAAGTCGCTGTACGACCTCTCGCGCGAGCTGGCGACGCTGAGCGAGAAGGCGCGCAACGGCAAGCTCGCGCCGGGTGACATGCAGGGCGGCTGCATCAGCATCTCCAGCCTCGGCGGCATCGGTGGCACCGGGTTCACGCCGATCGTCAACGCGCCCGAGGTGGCGATCCTCGGCGTCTGCCGCGCGCGCATGCAGCCGGTGTGGGACGGCAAGACCTTCGTCCCGCGGCTGCTGCTGCCGCTCGACCTGACCTACGACCACCGGGTCATCGACGGTGCCGCCGCGGCGCGCTTCTGCGCGCGGCTGTGCCAGACCCTCGGCGACATCCGCCGGCTGCTGCTGTGAGCGGGGGTGCACGATGAGCGCGACCGTCACGATCCAGGTCCCGGACATCGGCGAGTTCAGCGACGTCGAGGTGATCGAGGTGCTGGTCGCCGTCGGCGACACGGTCGCCGTCGAGCAGTCGTTGCTGACGCTGGAGTCCGACAAGGCGAGCATGGAGGTGCCGTGCCCCCGGGCCGGGCGCGTGGTCGCGCTGAAGGTCGCGGTCGGCGACCGCGTCTCGGAGGGCAGCGCGATCCTCGAGCTCGAACCCGCCGCCGCCGCCGGGACCAAGCCGGCACCCGCGCCGGTCGCGGCGGCCGCACCCGCGGCGCCCGCCGCAACGGCCCCCGCGGCTGCCGCCCCGAGCGGTGCCGCGGCCGATCACAGCTGCCAGGTGCTGGTGCTCGGTGCCGGGCCCGGCGGCTACACCGCGGCGTTCCGTGCCGCCGACCTCGGCCTCGACGTGGTGCTGGTCGAGCGCTACCCGCGCCTCGGCGGCGTCTGCCTCAACGTCGGCTGCATCCCGTCGAAGGCGCTGCTGCACACCGCCGCGATCCTGGCCGAGGCGCAGGAGATGGCGTCCCATGGCGTCACCTTCGGCAAGCCGGAGATCGACCTGGACAAGCTGCGCGGCTTCAAGGACGGCGTCATCGGCCAGCTGACCAAGGGGCTGGCCGGGCTGGCCAAGCAGCGCAAGGTGCGCGTGCTGCACGGCGAGGCGCGCTTCGTCTCGGCGCACGAACTCGCGGTCGAGGGCGGGGAGGGGCGCCAGCGGGTCCGCTTCGAGCACGCCATCGTCGCCGCCGGCTCGCAGAGCGCGCGCATCCCCGGCTTCCCCTACGACGACCCGCGGCTGATGGACTCGACCGGCGCGCTCGAGCTGCGCGACATCCCGGGCCGCCTGCTGGTGATCGGCGGCGGCATCATCGGCCTCGAGATGGCCTGCGTCTACGACGCGCTCGGCTCCAAGGTCACCGTCGTCGAGCTGACCGGGGAGCTGATCCCGGGCGCCGACCGCGACCTGGTGCGGCCGCTGGAGAAGCGCATCCGCGGCCGCTACGAGAACCTCTACCTCGACACCAGGGTCACCGGCATCGAGGCGCAGCAGCAGGGGCTGCGGGTCACCTTCGAGGGGGCCAAGGCCCCGGCCGAGGAGACCTTCGACCGCGTGCTGCTCGCCGTCGGGCGCACCCCGAACGGTCGCCTGGTCGGCGCCGATGCCGCCGGCGTCGTGGTCGACGCGCGCGGCTTCATCCCGGTCGACCGGCAGCAGCGCACCAACGTCGCGCACATCTTCGCCATCGGCGACATCGTCGGCCAGCCGATGCTGGCGCACAAGGCGACCCACGAGGGCAAGGTCGCGGCCGAGGTGATCGCCGGGCACAAGGCCTCGTTCGACGCCCTGACCATCCCGTCGGTCGCCTACACCGACCCCGAGGTGGCGTGGATGGGCCTGACCGAGACCGAGGCCAAGGCCAAGGGCATCGCCTACGAGAAGGGGGCCTTCCCGTGGGCCGCGAGCGGCCGCAGCCTGAGCATCGGGCGCAGCGAGGGGCTGACCAAGGTGCTGCTCGACCCCGAGAGCAAGCGCGTGCTCGGCGCCGGCATCGTCGGGCCGAACGCCGGCGAACTGATCGCCGAGGCGGTGCTGGCGCTGGAGATGGGCGCCGACGTCGAGGACGTGGCGCTGACCGTGCACCCGCACCCGACCCTGTCGGAGACCTTCAACTTCGCCTGCGAGGTGGCCGAGGGGACGGTCACCGACCTCTATGTGCCGAAAAAACGCTGAGCGCCCCCCCACGGGCAGGCCCCGGGTCTATAATCGCTCCGTTCTCCCGGGCTAGAGGCCGGTCGTGTGCGCACCCTGAAGAAGTACCCCAACCGTCGGATCTACGATACCGAGGAGAGCCGGTTCGTCACCCTCAGCGACGTGCGCGAGATGGTGCTGCGCCACGAGACCTTCCAGGTGGTCGATTCCAAGAGCGGCGAGGACCTGACCCGCAACACGCTGCTGCAGATCATCGCCGACCTCGAGACCGAGGGGCACGCCTCGGTGCTGACCAACAAGGTGCTCGAGGACCTGATCCGCTTCTACGGCGATGCGATGGGCGGCGTCCTCGGCAGCTTCATCGAGCAGAGCATCGCCGCCTTCGTCGAGCAGGAGAAGACCGTCCGCGCGCAGCTGCGGGTGGCGATGGAGAACACCCCGGACCGGCTGCTCGCCGACATGACCCGCCAGTACGCCGAGTTCTGGAAACAGCTCGGCGGGATCAAGCCGGGCCGCGACTGAAGCCGCTCGTTCGCCCTGCAGGTCTTCCTTTGCGCTGCCGCAACAGCAGGCGAGTGCTGGCACTCCAACTTGGGCCTGCCGGTCACGCCGGGTAACAGGAAGGCGGTCGGAGCCGGGCCGTGTCGCAGGACCAGCCGCCGGGTCCGCGCCCGGTGGCTCGATCTCGTCTAGTCGCGGCAGGCTTTGGGCAGGTACTGGACCGGGATC
>DATCZX010000404.1:0-4110 GCA_036525695.1 Gammaproteobacteria bacterium
GGGCCGCGCCCGGCCACGGCCACCGGCTGAAGAGGCGCTGGCCTGCCCAATCCTGGCCTGGCCAAGCGGCTTAAAAGCAGTAGAATGTCCTGCAACCGTGTTTGGTTGCAGGACATTCGATGGCCCGAAGCCGAAACCCCAGCGAGCGGTCCCTGGACCGCATCGACCGCCGCATCCTCCGCGCGCTGCAGCAGGATGGGCGCATGGCCTACGTCGACCTGGCCGAGCGCGTCGGCCTGTCGACCTCGCCCTGCCTCGAGCGGGTGCGCCGGCTCGAGCGCGAGGGCTACATCCTCGGCTACCACGCCCGCGTCGATGCGCAGAAGGTCGGCGCCGGGCTGCTGATCTACGCCGAGATCAGCCTGAACTACTCGCGGCCGGACATCTTCGAGAGCTTCCGCGAGGCGCTGCGCGACTACCCCGAGGTGCAGGAGTGCCACCTGGTCTCGGGCGACTTCGACTACCTGCTGAAGGTCCGCGTCGGTGACATGGAGGCCTACCGTGACCTGCTCGGCCGCCTGCTCAAGGCGCAGCCGGGCATGGTGCGCGACTCGCGCACGCTGGTGGTGATGGAGGAGGGCGCCGAGACCCTGGCGGTGGCGATACCCGACTGACAGCGCGGCCGGCCAGGCGCGGCTGCTCAGGCCCGGTTCCCGGCCGGCGCAAGCAGGGGCCAGAACCAGCTGGCCCAGACGACGTTGCGGGTGCCGTCGAACGGCTCCCGGTAGAGCACGCCGTCGCGCCGGCCGCGGGTCTGGCCGGTCGAACGCAGCGGGCACGACCAGTTGGCGGCGTCGACGATGTCGCACCCGGTCAGCGTCATGCCGCGGGGGTTGCTCGAGTCGATCCAGGTAGGCACCTGGCCGGTTTCCGGGCGCACGCGGAAGAACTCGGTGGTCCCCGCGCTGGCGCTGCAGCCGGCGCCGGGTGGCCCGGATTCCGCGTGGCAGACCGGCGGGTAGCCGGCTACCAGCCACGGGTCGCGCAGGGCCAGCTACCCGGTCACCAGCAACGCCGTCAGCAGCAGCTGGAGGCCGAGGATCAGCAGTGTCGTCTGGCGGGTCATCCCTGGGACATATCCAGTTGCCGCCTGGGTGCCAAGTGCCCGCGGTCGCCAAGCAGCTGCCGGGAGCGGAGCGGCGAGGCGCTTGCCGCTGCAGCGTCGCCTGAGCGACGGCGTCATCGCCGAAAAAGCGACGGGGGCGCGACTCGCGTCGCGCCCCCGTCCACGGTCGGGCCCTGATCGGCGCGGGTGCGCTTACTGGGTCTTGCCGGCCTCGGCCTGCGGGGTGGCCTGCGCCATGCCCTGGGTCCAGGCGTTGGGATCCATCATCTTGGCCCACACGGTCGGGTCGAACCAGTTGTAGTTCGCCGCGGTGGCACCCGGCGCCTGCATGGCATAGGCCGTCGGGTTCGTCCACTGCATGTAGGTGTTCGGGTTCATGTAGGCGTTGTAGGCGGCCGGGTTCATGAACTGGGTGTAGATGGCCGGGTTCATCATGTGCGTGAAGGCCGTCGGGTTCATCCAGTACATGTAGGTGGCCGGGTTCATGAAGGTCGCGTAGGCGGCCGGGTTCATCCACGCCATCATGTTGTTCGGATCGGCGAACTGCATGTAGAACTGCGGCGACATGAACTGCGCGTACTGGGCCGGGTTCATGAACGCGGCGTGCGCCTGCTCGTGGGTGCGCGGGTCGATGAATGCCGCCCAGCCGGCCGGGTGCGCCGGGTTGAAGGGCATCGTCTGGCCGGGAACGGCAGCGTGCGGGGTGCCGGTGGTGCCCGGCATCATGCCGAACCAGCTGGACATGTCGTACGGGTTGACTGCCGGGGCGGCCTCCTGGGCGGCCTGCTCGGCAGCGAACGCGGTCAGGCCGCCGGCCAGCAGGCCGGTCGCCAGGAGCGTTGAGAGAATCAGCTTGCGCATCTTGTTTGCCTCCTACTTCGAGTGTCTCGGCTCCCGTGGGAACCCTGATTGACGAGAAAAGGGTGAGTACGGGGCAGTAGTATATTCGAAGACACTTATATACAAATATTCATGATGGGATAGATGGCAGCGGGTCCCGGGAGGGGCTTCGCGGGGGGCTCCGGGGCGGCCGGGGCGGGTCAGGGGCGCAGCAGCACCAGCGCGTAGCCGAGCGCGACGTAGTCGTTGATCTGCGCCGGTCCCGACACGGCGACACCGACGTAGTCGGGGAACTCCTCGGCGCGCTTGCCGCGCCAGCCGGCGTGGGTGCCGCAGACCTGGACCGGGACGTCGTCCTCGCTGAGCAGCGAGCGCACCGCCTGGTGCACCGCGGGCCGCTCGGCGGCGGCCGACTGCAACAGGGCGAACTGCTCGGAGCCGTGCGAGACGATCACGGCGGGCAGGCCGGGGAAGCGCTCGCGCAGGCGCCGGATCGCGTCGCGCGCCTGCGGCAGGGTCCGCTCCAGCGCCCGCGGGTTGGCGGAGACGATCTCGAACACCACGCCGGCCGGGGGCTCTGTCAGCGCCAGCAGCGCCTCGACATCGGTGGCGGCGGCGAGCGCCGCGCGCGACGGCAGGCCCAGCATCAGGCAGGCCGCCAGCAGCGGCAGGTATCGGCTTCGGCTCATCGCGGTGCTCCTCGACTCACCCCGATTCAGACCGTGCCGGCGGCCAGAGGTGCGATCCATCGCGCCTCCCTCATCCGCGGCGCCGGCCGACCCGGGGCTGCAGCCAGGTGAAGCTGGCCACCGAGAGCAGCGCGCAGGTGAACATGAACGCGATGGTCGGGTAAGGGGTGCCGTCCTGCAGCATCCCGACGACCTGGCTCACCGCCGCGGAGAGCAGCATCTGCAGGGAGCCGCAGAGCCCGGAGGCGGAGCCGGCCCGGTCCGGGTCGACGCTGACCGCGCCGGCCATCGCGTTGGAGATGCTCAGGCCGTTGCCGAAGCCGGCCGCGGTCATCGGCCCGAACAGCGCCAGCGGGGTCCACTCACCGAGGGCCAGCCAGCAGACCCCGAGCGCCATGCTGGCCAGGCTCAGCCAGCTGCCGAAGGCGATCAGGCGGTGCATGCCGACGCGCCGCACCAGCCGGGCGGAGGCGAAGTTGCCGACCATGAAGGCGCCGGAGACGAGGATGAAATAGAGGCCGTAATCGGTCGCGCTGCGACCGAGGATGTCGAGCATGTAGTAGGGGGCGCCGGCCAGGAACGAGAAGAACATGCCGATGGCGAAGCTGCTCTGCAGCAGGTAGCGCAGGAACAGGCGGTGCGTCAGCAGCGCGCCGGCCCCGGCGAACAGCGACGCGCCGGCCGCGTGGGCGGCGCTCGCGCGGCGGGTCTCGACCAGGCAGGCGAGGGTCAGGCCGGTCAGCAGCAGCGCCACCACCGCCGTGGCGACGAACACCGCACGCCAGCCGAAACCCTCGATCAGCAGCGCGCCCAGCGAGGGGGCGACCATCGGCGCGACCACCATCGCCATGGTCAGGTAGGCGATCGCGCTGGCCGCCTGCTCGGTGTCGTAGAGGTCGCGGATGATCGCGCGCGCCAGCACCATGCCGGCCGCGGCGCCCATGGCCTGCAGCACGCGCGCGACCACCAGCGTGCCGATCTGCGGGGCCAGCGCGCAGGCCACGCTGCCGACGATGAACAGCAGCAGGCCGGCCAGCAGCACCGGCCGTCGCCCGTAGCGGTCCGACAGCGGGCCGTAGGCCAGCGTGGCTACCGCGTTGGCCAGGATCGCCAGGCTCAGGCTCAGCTGGGCCACCCCCGGGGCCACCGCGAACGCCTTCTGCATCACCGGCAGGGCCGGCAGGAAGATCTGCAGCGTCAGCGGCGCCGCCGCGGTCATCGCCACCAGCAGGAACAGCAGCATCCGCGTCGGCGCTGCCCGCGCTGCGCCCGGCGCGGGCAGCGCCTCGTCGCGCGGCGAGCGATCAGCCTGCATCGGCGCGGCGCGGCAGCAGAGCCCGGCCGGGTCGCGGCAACCGGCTCACCCGTCGAAGCGCAGGCGCCCGACGGCGGCGTAGCCCCCGTCGGGCTGCAGTTCGAGCAGCACCGCCTCGCCGGACGCCACGCCGGTGCCGGCGATCGCCGAGATGGTCACCTGGTGGGTCACCAGGATCACCAGGCCAGCGTCACGCGGCA
>DATCZX010000405.1:0-2639 GCA_036525695.1 Gammaproteobacteria bacterium
GACCGGGCTTGTCGTCCCGGCTGGAGAGGTTGCCGCGCTTGCAGACGCCATCGTCAAGTTGCTGGGCGATCCCGAGTTGCGCCTGAAGCTAGGGACCGAGGCGCGTCGCCAAGTGGTCGATCGCCATGATTGGATACACGTAAGCAATACCTACGCCGAGATCATCGACTCGCTGATCTCGGCACCGCATTGAATCACGGAGAATGCTGCCCATGGCTGCCAAGATCTTCAGTTCGGCTACCAGTCACGATGCCGACCACCGGCACTACATCACCCGCCACCAGGTCCGCTTCGGCCACGTCGACCCGGCCGGCATCGCCTACTTCCCGCGCATCCACAACTACCTGCACGAGGCGTTCGAGAACCTCTGGGACGAGTTCCTCGGCATGCCCTACTACCGGCTGATCCAGGACGAGCGGATCGGCTTCCCGATGGTGCGCTCGGAGGTGGACTTCAAGTCGCCGCTGCGCTTCGGCGACCGCCCGGTGGTGCGCATCACCTGCTTCAAGCTCGGGCGCAGCTCGCTCGGCCTGCGCTACCTGTACGATGTCGGCAGCCGCCTGTGCGTCGACGCGCGGATGATCACCGCCTGCATCGACCTCGACACGGTGAAGACGCAGCCGATCCCGGAGCGCTACCGGGCCCGCTTCGCGGAGATCTTCGCCCCGCTGCCCGCCGCCGGCTGAGCCGCTCAGTCCGCCGCGGTGAGCGCCGCGCGCTCCTCCTGCTGCAGCCGCCACAGCGTGGCGTAGAGGCCGTCCGCGGCGAGCAGCTCGGGGTGGCGGCCGCGCTCGATGATGCGGCCCTCGTCCAACACCAGGATCTGGTCGGCGTCGACCACGGTCGACAGCCGGTGGGCGATCACCAGCGTGGTGCGCCGCTCGGCGGCGGTGCCGAGCGCCTCGAGGATCGAGCGCTCGGACTCGGAGTCGAGGCTCGAGGTGGCCTCGTCGAAGACCATCACCAGCGGGTCCTTGAGCAGCGCTCGGGCGATCGCCACGCGCTGCTTCTCGCCGCCGGAGAGCTTCAGCCCGCGCTCGCCGACCAGGGTCTCGTAGCCGTCCGGCAGCCCGCGGATGAAGCGGTCGAGGTGGGCCAGCGAGGCCGCGCGCTCGACCGCGGCGCGGTCTGCCGCCGGGTTGCCGTAGGCGATGTTGTAGTAGAGCGTGTCGTTGAACAGCACCGTGTCCTGCGGGACGATGCCGATCGCCGCGCGCAGGCTGGCCTGGGTCACCTCGCGCAGGTCCTGACCGTCGAGCGTGATCGCCCCGCCGGTGACGTCGTAGAAGCGGAACAGCAGCCGTGCCAGCGTCGACTTGCCGGCGCCGCTCGGTCCGATCACCGCGACCTTGTGCCCGGGCGGGATCGCCAGGTCGATGCCGTGCAGGATCGGCCGTTCCGGCTGGTAGGCGAAGTCGACCGCCGCGAAGCGCACCTCGCCGGTCTGCAGCCGCAGCGGCAGCGCGCCGGGGCGGTCCTCGATCTCGGGCTCGCGCTCGAGCAGCCGCAGCATCGAGTCGAGGTCCGAGAGCGCGTGCTGCAGCTGGCTGTAGACGATGCCGAGGAAGTTCAGCGGCAGGAACAGCTGCAACAGCAGGGCGTTGACCAGCACCAGGTCGCCGAGGGTCAGCTCGCCGCGGGCCACGCCGCTGCCGGCGAGCAGCATCACCGCGGTGACCGCGGCGGCGATCACCGCCCCCTGCACCGCGTTGAGCAGCGACAGCGAGGTCTGGCTCTGCACCGCGGCGTCCTCCCAGTCGTGCAGCTGGCGGTGGTAGTGGTCGAGCTCGAGCGCCTCGTTGCCGAAGTACTTGACCGTCTCGAAGTTGATCAGGCTGTCGACGGCGCGCGCGTTGGCCTGCGAGTCGAGCGCGTTCATGCGCGCGCGGAACGGCATGCGCCAGCGGGTGATGAAGAAGGTCGAGACCACGTAGACGGCGACTGCGCCGAAGGTGATCAGGGTGTACCAGGCGCTGTACTTGCCGAGCAGGATCACCGCCACCAGGGCGAACTCGGCCAGCACCGGCAGCACGCTGAAGGCCATGTAGTTGAGCAGCGTGCTGATGCTGCGGGTGCCGCGCTCGATGTCGCGCGACAGGCCGCCGGTGCGGCGCTCGAGGTGGTAGCGCAGCGACAGCCGGTGCAGGTGGCGCAGCACCCGCTCGGAGGCCTCGCGCATCGCCCCGTGGCGGACCCGGGCGAACACCGCGTCGCGCAGCTCGTTGAACGCCGAGCTGGCCATGCGCAGCGCGCCGTAGGCCAGGAACAGCGTCACCGGCAGCGCCAGGCTGCCGGCGTCACCGGCCTCGAAGTGGTCGACGATCTCCTTCAGCGCCAGCGGCACGCCGACCCCGGCCAGCTTGGCCAGCACCAGGCAGGCCAGCGCCAGCAGCGCGCGGCCGCGATAGCGCCACAGGTAGGGGAGCAGCGCGTGCACCGCGCGGCGGTCGTCGCGGTCGTCGCGGGGCAGGGTGGTGGCGAAACGGCGCATGCGCGGGACGAGCTCGGTTCGGGCAGGTAGGCCAGGCAGGTTATATACTTGCGGCACTGGCGACCAGAGATGCAGGTCAAGCGGAGGCAGCAGTGAGACCCACGGACGAGGAATACAAGGCCGCGGTCGCAGCGGCCGGGCGGCTACG
>DATCZX010000406.1:0-3828 GCA_036525695.1 Gammaproteobacteria bacterium
GCACCTGCGCGGCTGGCCGGACCGGATCAACGCGGCCGAGGCGCTGCTCGGCGGCGCGCTCGCCGCGGGCCACGGCCCGCGCGACGCGTTCCACTTCCTCGACGGCAGCTGGAGCTTCGCCGAGCTGCACGACCGGGTCGAGCGCATCGCCCGGGTGCTGGTCGACGACTTCGGCCTGGTCCCCGGCGACCGCGTGCTGCTGCGCTCGCGCAACACGCCGATGCTCGCCGCCTGCTGGCTGGCGGTGCTGAAGGCCGGCGGCATCTGCGTGACCACGATGCCGCTGCTGCGCGCCGGCGAGCTGGGGTTCATCCTCGAGCGGGTACGGGTGCGCTTCGCCCTGGCCGAGCTCGACCTCGCCGACGAGCTGGAGAAGGCGCACGCCGGCTGCGCCGGCCTGGAGCGGGTCGCGCTGTTCACGCCGCTCGGCGACGGCCGCCGCGAGGACGCCGACCTCGACCGGCGCGCGAACGCCGCCGAGCCGTGGCGCGGCTGGGTCGCCACCGCCGCCGACGACATCGCGCTGATCACCTTCACCAGCGGCTCGACCGGGCGGCCGAAGGCGGCCGCGCAGTTCCACCGCGACATCCTCGCCTCCGCCGTGAGCATGCCGCAGGTGTTCCCGGTGCGCCGCGACGAGGTGATCTGCGGCTCGCCGACGATGGCCTTCACCTTCGGCCTGTCGTCGTTCCTGCTGTTCCCGCTGCGCTACGGCGCCGCCGCCGCGCTGGTCCCGGCGCCGACCGCCGAGCACATCCTCGAGGCGATGGAGCGGCGCCGCGTCACCAGCCTCTACGCCGTGCCCACCTGCTACCGCTCGCTGCTGCCCTGGCTCGAGCGCCACGACCTCTCGGCACTGCGCAGCTGCGCCTCGGCCGGCGAACACCTGCAGCCGGCGCTGTGGCAGGAGTGGCTCGAGCGCACCGGCATCCGCATCGCCAACGGCGTCGGCGCGACCGAGTTCATGTCGCACTTCCTCGCCGAGATCCCGGCGGTCGAGCGGCCCGGCTCGGCCGGCCGCGTGGTGCCCGGCTACAGCGCGCGGATCATCGACGACCAGGGCCGGCCGCTGCCGGCCGGCGAGACCGGGCTGATCGCGGTGCGCGGCCCGACCGGCTGCCGCTACCTCGACGACCCGGAGCGCCAGCGGCTGTTCGTGCGCGACGGCTGGAACGTCACCAACGACCTGTTCCGGGTCGACGACGACGGCTTCTTCTGGTTCGCCGACCGCGCCGACGACATGATCGTCTCGTCCGGCTACAACATCTCGCCGCAGGAGGTCGAGCGGGTGATCGTGCAGCACCCGGCGGTGGCCCAGTGCGCGGTGGTCGGCGTGCCCGACCCGGTGCGCGGCAAGCTGGTGCGCGCCTGCGTGGTGCTGAAGGACGGCGAGCTCGGCGACGACGCGATGCGCCGGTCGATCCAAAGCTTCGTCAAGGACAGCGTGGCGCCCTACAAGTACCCGCGCGACGTGCAGTTCTACATCGACCTGCCGAAGACCCCGACCGGCAAGATCCAGCGCTTCCGGCTGCGCGAGGGCGAGCCGGAGACCGCCACGGCTCAGCCGGACGGGTCCTGCTGCAGGTGACGGCGCGCCTCCTCCGGGCTCTCGAACACCTGTGACGACACCCTGCGCTTGGCCAGCTCCTTGCCGAGCTTCAGGCGCATGAAGCCGCTGGTGGTGTAGCGCGACACCTTCAGGTAGTAGGTCTGCTCGACGTGGCGGACCAGGTCGAGGTAGGCGTCGGCGATCTCGTCGTCGGCGTGGAAGCGGTCGTAGTTGATGATCGCGTTGACCCGCTTGCCGAGCGGGTCGAGCAGCCGCTCGACCGCCGCCTTGATCTGCGCCAGGTCCTCCTCGGTGTTCACGCGCATCCCGGCGTAGTTCATGAACACGGTGTTGCTCGCGGGGTCGTAGCTCAGGCGGTCGTCGATGTGCAGGTCGGTCAGCCGCGCGCGCAGCCCGAGCGGCTCGGCACGGAACAGCGCCGCCTCCATCAGCCGCGGCCCGACCACCCGCGGCGTGAACGGCAGCCGCGCGAGGATGTCGCGCTCGAGGTCGACCCCCGGCGCCACCTCGATCAGCTCGAGCCCGTCCGCGCCGAGGCGGAAGACGCAGCGCTCGGTGACGTAGTAGACCTCCTTGCCGTGGGCCGCGGCCTGCGCGCCGCTGAAGGTGACCTGGCCGACGCGCTCGACGAACTTCGCGTGGCGCCCCTCGGCGCGGATCGCCAGGCCGCCGTCGGCCACGTCGACCTCGAGCCCGCCGGAGCTGAAGGTGCCGACGAACACCACCTTCTTGCTGCTCTGGGTGATGTTGATGAAGCCGCCGCAGCCGGACAGGCGCTTGCCGAAGCGGCTGGCGTTGACGTTGCCGGCGGCGTCGCACTCGGCGAAGCCGAGGCAGGCGGCGTCGAGGCCGCCGCCGTCGATGAAGTCGAAGTGGTACGGGTGGTCGATGATCGCGCTGAAGTTGACCGCGGCGCCGAAGTCGAGCCCGCCGAGCGGCACGCCGCCGATCACCCCGGGGTCGACGGTCAGCGTGATCAGGTCCTGGATGCGCTCCTCGTTGGCCACCGCGCCGACCGCGTCGGGCAGGCCGATGCCCAGCGTCACCACGCTGTTCGGCCCCAGTTCGAGCGCCGCGCGCCGGGCGATCACCTTCTTCTCGTCGAGCGGCAGCCGCGCCAGGCTGCGCAGCGGCACGCGCAGCTCGCCCGACAGCGCGGGGCTGTACTGCGTGCCGTAGGTCTGCTTGTGCCACTGCGGTTCGGCCACCACCACGGCGTCGACCACCACCCCCGGCACGCGCACCCGGCGGGCGTCGAGCGAGCCGCTGTCGGCGACCCGCTCGACCTGGCAGATGACCACGCCGCCCGAGTTGCGCGCCGCCAGCGCCAGCGCCAGGTTCTCCAGCCGCAGCGACTCCTTCTCCATGGTCACGTTGCCGTCGGGGTCGGCGGTGGTGCCGCGGATGAACGCCACGTCGATCGGGAAGCCGCGGAAGAACAGCGTCTCCCTGCCGCCGAGCTCGACCAGCTCGACCAGGTCCTCGACCGCCGCGGCGTTGACCTTGCCGCCCTCGACGCGCGGGTCGACGAAGGTGCCGAGCCCGACCGTCGACAGCGTGCCCGGCTTGCCTGCGGCGATGTCGCGGTAGAGGTGGGTGATCACCCCCTCGGGGAAGTTGTAGGCCTCGACCAGGTTGTCGACGGCGAGCTGCTCGATCTTCGGGATCAGCCCGTAGTGGCCGCCGATCACCCGCTTCAGCAGCCCGGCGTGGCCGAGGTGGTTCAGGCCCTGGGTCGCGCCGTCGCCCTGCCCGCCGGCGTAGACCAGGGTCAGGTCGCGCGGCGTGCCGGTCTCGAGGAAGCGGCGCTCGAGCTCGACGAACAGCTGGTCCGGGGTGCCGTTGCCGCCGTAGCCGACCGAGGCCAGCACGTCGCCGTCCTGGATCAGCGCGATCGCGTCCTCGGCCGAGATGATCTTCCTGAACGCCATGGCGTCCTCCACGGGTGGTCTCGCCGTCGACGAGACGTCCTGTCGGGGACGAGCGGCGTGGGGTGAACCGCGGCGCCGCCAGCCGGCGCCGCGGGAGGCGGGGGCTCAGCCGCCGAACAGCTTGCGCAGGTTGTCGAACCCGGCCTTGTAGATCTCGCGGATCGCGCGCGTGGCGTCGGCCTCGGGCGCCCCGCTGGCCGCGAAATCGCTGCTCCACTCCACCGTGCAGCCGCCGTCCCGGTTCTCGGTGACGCGGATCTCGGCGACGTAGTCGGCGACCGGCAACGGGCTCGACTCGATCCGGTAGCGGTAGGCGTGCTGCTGGTC
>DATCZX010000407.1:0-5169 GCA_036525695.1 Gammaproteobacteria bacterium
GACCCGTCCCGGTCGAAGAAGAACGAGGCCGCGAACCCCGCGAACACGATCAGCGCGAGGAGCGGAACGATCCGCCGCTTGCCCGTCTGCCTGGTGGCCATCTCTGCTCTCCTCCCTGTCGCCGCGACCTGCGCCCGCTTGCGCGCCGGTCGCCTGTGCACGTCATTGTAGGCCCCGCCGGCAGCCGTGGACGTCATCACCGCGTCCGCTGTTGGGCACGCTGCGCTTTGCCCAACCTACGGCTGCTGTCGGAGCCCTGCTCCCCGCCGTGGCGATCTCCAGCCGGCCGCGCGCGTGGCGCGGATCAGGCGGCGTAGCGCCCGCTGCGCCCGGCCAGCTGCTCCAGCTCGCGGATCGCCTCGCGGGTCGACATCGCCGCGTGGCCGGCCTGCATGCGCACGTCGGCCAGCGCGCCGGCGGTGTTGTCGAGCACGGTCATCGCCTGCTCGTTCTCGCCGATCAGCCGCTCGACCTTCTGCCGCTGGCGGTCGCGCAGCGCCAGGCGCTCGGCCAGCGAGCCGAGCTCCTGCTGCTGCGCCTCGCTGCGCGCGGCGATCCGCTCCAGCTCCTGCATCCGCCGGCGGATGTACGCCTCGTCGATGGTGCTGACGCTGGTCAGCGCCACGGCGATCTCCTGCAGGTTGTCCAGCGCGGCGAGGTAGACCTGCTCGGCGGTGCCGGCGTAGCGCGCGTAGGTGACCTCGCCGCTGTCGACCCGCTGGCGCAGCCCCGCGGTCAGGTTGTCCAGATTCCCCCCCAGCAGCTGCAGCTGCTCGCGCGCCTGCCCCGCGCCGAGCCGCTCGAGGTCGGCGTCGAGCCGCTCGATGAACTCGCGGCGCTTGTCGTTCATCTGCCGGGCGTGGGCGATCAGCAGCTCGGCGAACTCGCGCGAGCGCAGCATCACCGGCGGCCAGCTGAAGGCGACCGCGGCGGCCACGCCGGCGCTCAGCAGGATGCCGGTCAGGCCGGGCGAGAACCAGTGGATGAACAGCGCCTCGAACAGCCCGACCAGGCCCAGCGCGACCCAGGTCTGCGGCTGGCGCAGCAGCAGCTTGAGGCGCTGGATCAGCGGCACGGGACGGCCCCCTCACTCCTGCCCCTCTCCCCGGCGGGGAGAGGGGAAAAGCAAGATTGGGGAGTCACCTGCCCACGGCCAGCGCACCAGGCAGACCGCTGCCCCTGGTTTCCCTGCCCATCTCCCCCGCGGCGGAGAGAGGCAAGCCCGCGCCTCTTCACTCCCTCTCCCCCGCGCGAAGAGGGCCGGGGTGAGGGGCTCCGTGCACTCACGACGCCGGCACCGTGCGCTCGGCGGCCCAGGCGCGCAGCGCGTCGACCTGCTCGGCCATCAGCACCGACAGCGGGCGGGTGCGGCCGAGCTCGCCGAGCAGGTCCGCGGTGGCCGGCTCGCGCCGCTCGGCGTGCGCGGCGTAGAGCGCCGAGACCACCGCCTGCTCGACCTCGGCGCCGGAGAAGCCGGCGCTGGCCGCGGCCAGGCCATCGAGGTCGAACGCGTCGGCGTCCAGGCCGCGCTTGCGCAGGTGGATGCGGAAGATCACCGCGCGCACCGCGGCGTCGGGCAGGTCGACGAAGAACACCTCGTCGAAGCGCCCCTTGCGCATCAGCTCGGGGGGCAGCGCGGCGATGTCGTTGGCGGTGGCGACCATGAACACGCGCGCCGCGCGCTCGGCCATCCAGGTCAGCAGCGTGCCGAGGATGCGCCGCGACGGGCCGCCGTCGCTGTCGGCGGCGAGCCCCTTCTCGATCTCGTCCATCCACAGCACGCACGGCGCCATCTGCCCGGCGGCGTGCAGCGCCTCGCGCAGGTTGCGCTCGGTCTCGCCGTAGTACTTGTTGTACAGCGTGGCGAAGTCCAGGCGCAGCAGCGGCACCTGCCAGGCGCCGGCGACCGACTTCGCCGCGAGGCTCTTGCCGGCCCCCTGCACGCCGAGCAGCAGCACCCCGCGCGGCGGGTCGAGGCCGTGCGGCGGCGCCTCGGCCAGGAACACCTCGCGGCGCTGCGCCAGCCACTGCTTGAGCTTGTCGAGGCCGGCGACGTCGGCGAACGAGGCGGTGTCGTGCTCGTAGGAGAGCACGCTGTCGCCGTCGAGCTGCCGGTACTTGGCCGCCAGCACCCGCGGCAGGTCGTCGGCGTCGATGCTGCCGTCGTCCCAGATCACCTTGCGCACCAGCCGGCGCGCGTCGACCAGGGTCATGCCCACCAGGCCGCGGACCAGCGCGTCGAGCGCCTCGGCCTTGGCCTTGACCGCGCGCTGGTGCTCGCGCCCCCAGGCCAGCGCCTCGGCCTCGACCAGCGCGCGCAGCGCCGCCTTGTCCGGCAGCGCCAGCTCGAACAGCGCCGCGTGACCGCGCAGTTCCTCGGGCAGCTCGAGCTGCGGCGACAGCAGCAGCACCGTCTGCCGCCGCGCCTCGGCGGACTGCACCAGCTCGCGCAGCTGGCGCACCACCGCCGGTTCGTCGAGGTAGGGGTGGAAGTCGAGCAGCGCGAAGGTCGCCGCCTCGCCGTAGCCGGCGAGGAAGCGCAGCGCCTCCAGCGGCCCCTGCACCTGCCGCGTGGCCGGGTTCATGCCCTGGCGGCGCAGCCCGGCGGCCGCGCTCCAGGTCCACAGCTCGCGCCCCAGCTCGGCGCAGACGCCGCGCACCAGTTCCAGCGCGCGTGCCTCCTCGTGGCTCTCGACCACCACCAGCGGCACCCGCGAGCGGATCAGCAGTGCCAGCTCGTCCCGCTCCGCGACCTTCTGCTCCACCCGCCTCTCCCGCGTTTTGCCGCCCGGTGTTCCGCGGCTATTCTATGGAAACTTCGCCCGCCCCACACCCGTAACGCCCGGAGGGAACCATGAGCAGCGACGCCCAGGCCGGCCAGGCCCTCGCGCACGCCCCGACCACCAAGGAGCTCAAGGAGGAACTCCGGCTGGCCGACCCGGCGACCATCCACGCCGATCCGGCCGCCGACCCCGAGCTGGTGCAGCAGGCCGACGAGGTGGTCGGCAAGCTGCTCGCCACCAACCTCGGCGACGGCCACGCGACCCAGCGCAGCAAGGAGGCCGTCGAGGCGATGGGGGTGCAGCTGCAGAAGGAGGCGGCGCGGCGCAGCCAGATGCTGAAGCAGCCGCTGCACGCGCTGGCCCGCGACAGCGAGGACGGCGGCGAGGTGGCCACCTCGCTGATCGACCTGAAGATCAAGGTCGAGGAGCTCGACCCGGCGCAGTTCGACTTCTCCTCCGGCTGGTTCACGCGGATGCTCGGCTACATCCCCGGCATCGGCACCCCGGTCAAGCGCTACTTCTCGCGCTACGAGCAGGCCTCGACCGCGATCGACGCGATCATGGGCTCGCTGCGCAAGGGCCAGGACCAGCTCAAGCGCGACAACGTCACGCTGGCCGCCGACCAGCAGGCGATGCGCGAGCTGACCCACAAGCTGACCCGCGCGATCCAGCTCGGCCAGCTGATCGACGGCAGGCTCAGCGAGAAACTGCAGCTCGAGATCGCCAGCGACGACCCGCGCCACAAGTTCATCTCCGAGGAGCTGCTGTTCCCGCTGCGCCAGCGGATCCAGGACCTGCAGCAGCAGCTGCTGGTGAACCAGCAGGGCTTCCTGACCACCGAGATGATCATCCGCAACAACAAGGAGCTGATCCGCGGCGTCAACCGCGCGCTCAACGTCACCGTCAGCGCGCTGCAGGTGGCGGTGACACTGGCGCTGGCGCTGGCCAACCAGCGCCTGGTGCTGGAGAAGGTGCAGGCGGTCACCGAGACCACCAACAGCCTGATCGCCGGCACCGCCGAGCGGCTCAAGGAGCAGGGCGCGGCGATCCACAAGCAGGCCGCCTCGACCCAGCTCGACATGGACGTGCTGCGCAAGGCGTTCGCCGACATCCGCGCCGCGCTCGACGACATCTCGCAGTACCGCCAGGAGGCGCTGCCGCGGATGGCCGACGCGATCCTCGAGATGGACAAGCTGGCGGCCGAGTCGGAGGAGACGATCAAGCGCATCGAGGGGGTCGAGGAGGCGGCGAAGGAGTTCCCGATCGAGATCGTCGACTGAGCGGCGCCCGCACGTGCGCGGAGGCGCCCTCGCCCTGCTGCTCGCGCTGCCCGCCGCTGCGGGCGCCGCGCAACCCGCGGCGCTCGAGGCGCTGCAGGAGTACCTGGAGTTCGCCACCTACAGCGACGGCGCGATCAGCCCCGGGCAGCTGGCCTCGGTCGACGCGGCCGCGGTGCACTTCGTCGACACGCGCAACGCCGCGCAGTACGCCGCCGGGCACATCCCCGGCGCGGTCAACATCGACTGGCGCGAGATCCTCACCCGCCGCGACGAGATCCCGGCCGGCCGCCCGGTGGTCCTCTACTGCGACACCGGCCTGCTCTCCTCGCGGGCGCTGATGGCGCTGCGCGTGGCCGGCCGGGACGACGTCAAGGTGCTGCTCGGTGGCTACGCCGCCTGGCTGGAGCACCGGGACGGCGCCAGGTAGGCCCCGAACCGGGGCCCATCGGCGATCGCGCCCACGCCCTGGGCCTACACCCATCGGGGGATGGTCGCTGCGCAGCAGCGCATGCCAGCATGCCCCACCCCCTGGCTACCGGACCTCGCGATGAAACCGACCGTGCTGCTGCTGCTCGCCGTGCTCGCCCTCCCCGCCGTGGCCACCGCCGGGGAGCTCTCCGCGGAGAAGAAGGCCGCGATCCACAAGCTGCTGCAGATGAGCGGCGCGGGCCAGATGAAGGAGCGCTTCGGCGACCTGTTCGTCAAGCAGATGCAGGCGCAGTTCGCGGCGCAGAACCCGGACCTGCCGCCGCGCGCGCAGGCGATCGTGGTGCAGGAGACGCGCGCCGTGGTCGGCGAGCAGATGCAGGGGCCGGACGGCCTGTTCGAGCTGGTCTACCCGGTCTACGCCGAGCACTTCACGCTGGCGGAACTGCAGGCGCTGGTCGCGTTCTACCAGACCCCGGCCGGGGCGAAGGCGTTGCGCGTGATGCCGCAGGTGACCGCGCAGGCGCTGGCCGCCGGCCAGCGCTGGGTGCAGGCGGTCAACCACGCGGTGCAGGCGCGGGTGGCGAAGCGGCTGGCGGCCGAGGGGCTGCGCTGAGCGATGGCGCGGCCACCGGCGCGCCTTGCGCGCCGGTGAACCTTATCGTGGGTCGGGCTTCAGC